>CAXDRT010000233.1:0-1501 GCA_963991835.1 uncultured euryarchaeote | reverse complement strand
GAAGAAAAAGTTGCAGCATTGCTCGAATCAAATACTGGCCACTCCGATTTCGGAGTTACCTTTGATGGAGACGATCTCAACATCGTTATTCCACAAACAATGCTCTTCGACACCAATGCGGCAATGATGAAATTCCGTTTGGTTACAGTTCTAAGAGATGCTGTAGAATGTGGTAAGGTGTCTTTTATTGAAGAGCACGAGCCTCGAGTTGCAGCAACTGAAGAAGAGTGAATCTTCCATAGGGAAGAGATATTGCCCACTTCCTAGTCGCAAGAATGAGGACGTTCCATGAGTTCGATTGAGTCCATTGATGAAATTCTTCTAAATCATGAACCTGCGTTGCCTTCGAGCCGTCTTTCCCTGCTTGAAAAGACGGCGACAAGAATTATTCTGGGACTAGGGGTTCTTCTTCTCCTTGGATTGATTTTCCAAAATGATATGGTATGGGATGATGGATTACGCCCAGTCATTTGGGAACCAGTCGAAGCAGATGCTGGTAAAGAAGGAGATTCACCTTACACACCTGAAAATACAGCGATCTATACATTCAGTCTCCTTGTCTCAGTCGTTTTCTTTCAAGCGCTCTTCCGTACGCTTAATCTTCCTGTGAATGATAAGATGATGTATGCCTTAATCGCCTGGGTTTGTCTTGCACCTATCCTTCGAGTACTCGAAGATGCAGACTTTTTCCCTTCTTCTATCGATTGGCTTCTTATCTCGCCAATCATCCATCTCCATCTTGCAACTTGGCTCATCGGTATAGGAATCTATTGTTACTTCGTAGGAAAGCACTGGGATGATGTTGAAGGTGATCTTGGGGAACTGAATCTCAGGATTCGTCTGGTACCTGTTCTTTGCTTGGCACTCTTCGTCATGTGGGCATTGTTGTTTAGGCCAGGATATATTGCTCACGAAACTGGTGTCATCTGGATTATTGTAGGGCTTGTCTTTGGTTTTGGTTCTCTCATATTTACAATGCACAATACTCGCGATTGGGATTCGGTCTCTCGAGGATTGCTTTCCTTCGCAGTGGGTGCTTGTTTTGTTGGGCTCGGTCACTGGGCTCAGTTAGCATCTACGCCTTGGTTACAAGAATCTGGACGAATGCCAAATGACATCGTTTTGTGGCCTGCTTTGGTTGTTCTCGGAATACCTGCGCTGGTGTGCTATGCATTGTACCGAATTGGAAAGGATGATGCACATCAACTCAAACTCAGTGGCTTTGAAGCAGGTGTCCTTCCAGAAGGCGTTTCAATCAAAGCATGGGAAGTAGAGGAAAAGGTTGTAGCAAAGCATCCTATTGAACTCCTTTCGAATAAGGCACTTCTCGCCAGTCCACTTGTCCTTGCTATGGTCTTTGGGCAACTCTGCGACGGATTGGCTACAATGGTTGGAATTGATTACTTCGACTATACGGAAAAGCATCCTCCTGTCTCTTATACACATCTGACGCTGCCGACGATACTCCTTGTGTAGATCTCGGTGGTCGCCGTATCATTAA
>CAXDRT010000232.1:0-1526 GCA_963991835.1 uncultured euryarchaeote | reverse complement strand
ATTACATGGGATCTTACAAACAAAGATCTTCCTGCTGAGGGAGTTCAATCTGCTCAAGGAGCGGTTGCATCTGATGGGTGGCTTGCTACCCTTGACAACCAATCTGGGGTTGCGATTGTTCTCGTGCACAATCTATCATCATCTGATGATGCAATCATTGTTATGCAACCAGTAATGGACGTTGACTCATTGTATGCACTGAAAGAGAATTATTTGGTAATGTCAAATAGTTCAGAAATTATGCTTGTGGATCTAAATAATCCTGATCAATCTTTACTTGTGCTTAGCCAAACCAATGTGGATGGACTAGAGTTGACTTACATCCAAGGGGAACCCGTTATTCTCTACACATCAAATGATCAAGTCCAAGCTGTAAATGTTGATGGAGAAACCATTGTTGTACCGATGCTTCCAGATGGTGAAACGATCGATATGATTTCAGTCCAAGGAAATGAACTTGTGATGATCTCGAAGGAGATGCCAACAACGATTCATATTGGTACGATTGGAATTTCTGGAACACAAAACATCGTCATGAATGCGACATCAAGTGAGGATCAAGACCTCACGTTAGAAGAATGGGGATTGACTGTTGATTATCAAAACGCTTCGATTACCGACATAGCATTCAATGAAAATTACATTGCCGTAATCGTCAATGTTTCTGCCATAAACAGGCTGGTCCTCTATGATCGTGGAACGGTCCAACAGACAATGCCATTTGATCCGAAATTCCCAATCAACAACATTTCAATTGGCTATGAATATCTTGTCTGGGAAGGGCGAGATCATCTTGACCCGACAAATCCTCTCGAACAATATCTTGACTGGGAAATACATCAGTACAACTTCGAAACAAAAATCAGTGAACAAGTGACTTCGGATAGTATAAATCAATACGCACCAATCGTTGTTGAGGAAGGTGTTGTTTATCTTGAAGAAGGCGATGATGGTGAACTCGTTGTGAAGGTTCTTACGAGGGGAACAGACCTTGCAAAGTATTCCAGTGTGGTGCTACAATTTGCAGTTATGGTCCTCATTGTATTGACGTTTGTCTATATCATTCAACGTCAGGATGAAGAAAAGACGGAATTCATCAACCATGATATCGGACACGAGTCCGAATGAGATTGAATCGATCAAGTACATCCTGCATACCGACAGGTTGGCCACCAGGAGTGTCGTTTGCCGGGCCATGAATTTCTTCACAAGCAGCATACCCTTCGATCACAGCATCAATAGCACCTTTCCTATGTGGGTGAGACGCACCCAGAATTTCAAAGAGAACATGGAGGTCTATGCCAAACAATTCGGTTTCATATTCAATTCGAGCAAGACCAAAGTCGATGAGTACTGCTTCATTTTGAGGAGTAATGATGATGTTATTTGTTGATAAGTCCCCATGGACAACGGCGAGTCTGTGAAGCATACGGATGCTTTGACCAGTGTTTTTCAAAATGTCCATGACAACATCATCTGAAATCGAGTCATCATTGAGGATTTCAATCAAAGGTTTTCCTTCGCTG
>CAXDRT010000231.1:0-1544 GCA_963991835.1 uncultured euryarchaeote | reverse complement strand
TCCCATGATAAAGGACACCCCTGAGCCTATGTTACAATTCCTTGACTTCTGCTTCTGATGCACGCCTCAAAACTTGTCCAATAATATCGCCTTTCATCCCTGCAGGAATCTCAATTACGCATGCCCAATCTCCGTTTTCTAGCCACCCTTCTTTCTGTTGATAGGATCTTAAGAGATTGCTTACTCTTCCATAAGACGAACCTGGAATTCGAAATGCTAAACGTACAGATTCGAAACTGAGTGGAATCAGAGGCTTTAGTTTGGCGATGGCATCTTTCACTTGTTCTTCTAAACGCTTGAACGGATCTACAGTGTATTTTGATTCATTCAATGCCAATTCAATTCGAGTTCTAGGGTGAGGGGATTTCGAACGTGGATCGATAGCTTGTGTCTGGATGTGATGAATGATTTGCTGACGCATTGTTTCTACACGTGCTTTACGTTGAGCAGTTGTCAATTGAATGGTTCCCTTTTCAAGAATAATCAAAAGTATTTTTCCGACATCCAATGTTTCAAATGTCTTCATCAAGATTTCTTCTGTAGGCCTTTCACCACCACGTGCATCATGGAAAATTTCATCCATGGCCATGACTTCATCAAGATCAAATTTAGTTGGGTCGAGTTTCCACTCTTCGATTTTATCAGGATCAACAAGTGCTTCGTAGCGCTTACCGCCTTTTTCAATGCGAGCAAGAACGGAATTATCAAGGCTTACCATTGTTCCACCAGTTGAATGATGGAGAAAGGAATCAATGAATCTATCTACTTCAATCCTCAAGAGGTTTGAGTCTATCGAGTTGCTTCGTAACCTCGCCACGGTCTAGGATTCTGTATCCATCTGCGTCAACAACAACAACTTCAACAGCCTCTCTGTTAAGCTCTGTATCATTTGCTGAACGAAGTGCTTCAAGCCCCATCTTCATGGCTGCATTGAGTGTCATGCCGGATTTCCAGTTCTTTTCGAAGTATTCGATTACCGTATTCCTGTTGCTACCAATTGCCCCTGCATGGTATGATTGGTATGCTCCTGATGGGTCTGTTTCGTAGAGATGAATACCTTCGTCATCAACACCGCCAATAAGAAGTGCTGTTCCGAATGGACGAGATCCACCGTATTGAGTGAAGGATTGCTTGAAATCGCACAACTTCTTGACAAGTACATCGACTGGTACAGTGTCAGCATATGTGATTCTGTTGATTTGGGACTCAACACGTGCACGAGCAACGAGTTGACGAGCGTCTGCTACAAGTCCAGATGTTGCAACTCCGACGTGTTCATCAATTTTGAACATCTTTTCAATGGATTCAGGTATGATAAGACGTGAAGCGATTCTCTTGTCACAGACAAGCACGACGCCTTCTTTGAACTTTAGACCAGCAGTTGTTGTTCCCCTTTTCACAGACTCACGAGCGTATTCAACTTGGAATAATCGTCCGTCTGGGCTGAATGTTGTAATTCCATGATCGTATCCTCTTCCACTTGGTTGCATTATCTCACCGTTTCCTTCTCGTCGTCGACGCTTTATGAGGGTGCGGGTAGGCGA
>CAXDRT010000230.1:0-1598 GCA_963991835.1 uncultured euryarchaeote | reverse complement strand
CACTCCTGCAATGCCAAGCACTCCTGCTCCAGCAGCGAGCGGAGATATGGTGCAAACTGTGATCGATGTTGTGGTGAAACACACGGGATATCCTGCTGACTTCGTAGAACTCGATCAAGATCTCGAAGGCGAACTTGGAATTGATACGGTCAAGCAAGCAGAAATCATGGTCGATATCCGTCAGCTTTTCGCTCTGCCAGTTGATGAATCGTTCATCCTCTCAGATCACCCTACACTGAATCATATGATTGGTTACATACAAAAGATGCAAGGAGGTGAAGTACCAGTGGTTGTTGCTAAACAAACGGTTTCGACACCAGTTGTTGAAGCTGAACCAACACCTGCACCTGTTGCTGAACCTACACCTCAGAAAACGGTTGCAACAACTTCAGATGCTGAAATGACTCAACAAGTGATCGATGTTGTGGTAAAGCATACAGGCTATCCTGCTGATTTCATAGAATTAGATCAGGATTTGGAAGGTGAACTTGGAATTGATACGGTCAAACAAGCCGAGATTATGGTCGATATCAGAACATTGTTCGCATTACCTGTTGACGAAGATTTCCTCCTCTCCGACCATCCAACTCTCAATCATATGATCGGATACATCGTTAAGATGACGGGAGGTGCTTCGGCATCAACTCCAACTCCAAGTCCTCAAGCCATACCAGCAGCACCTGTGGTTGCAGAAGCCGTTGAATCACCTTCACAAACTGCACCATTGGTCCAGGATGCGAATATTGAATCCTCTTTGATTGAAGTTGTTGTGAAACATACTGGGTATCCTGCAGATTTCATTGAAATGGATCAAGATTTGGAAGGTGAACTTGGGATTGATACGGTCAAGCAAGCCGAGATTATGGTTGATGTGCGGGAGATTTTCTCTCTTCCAGTCGATGAGGATTTCCTTCTATCAGATCACCCTACGCTGAATCATTTTGTTGGTTATATCGTGAAGATGAAAGGCGGTCAACCTGAACCACAACCAACACCACCTGTTGTAGAAGAATCCATTGTTACACCAGTTCCTGCACTTCAAACTCCTGATGATGCAGGTTGTCGACGTTGGCAAGTAGAGGTTGAAGAGGCAGAACCGATTGCTGATAATCTCTCTCTTGAAGGAACAGTCGTAATCACTGATGATGGATGGGGGATTGCAGAAGCACTTTGCTCTCGATTGGAAACTCGAGGCTTATCCACTATTCGAGTTGGATTTGAAGCGGGTATTCGCGATGTGTCAATACAAACTGAACAAGGGCGAACTGTGCACCGAGGAGATCCTGGAAACAACGAACATCTCGAGACGATTACGAACGCTCTATCCGATGTTCAATTGGCAGGTGTGATTCATCTTGCACCAATGAAACTCGCATCTGCGAAATGGTCTGAAGATGCAACACCATCCTCTCAAGTAACACTCTCAGCCCATGGATGGTTTGGATTGCTCAAAGGATTGGATGTTAAGTTTGCAAGTCTTTCCAATGGGCTGGTCGCTAGCGTGACAGCAATGGATGGACGACATGGAACGCTCGGAGAGCGTTTCAATTCGATTCAATGTGCTGCTTCGGGCGTTACGAAATCCTACTCGTTTGAAC
>CAXDRT010000229.1:0-1600 GCA_963991835.1 uncultured euryarchaeote | reverse complement strand
ACACATCTGGGAGATATTCAAGCCAAGAAGGGATCACAATGTTTGCATTATCGGAACGTTCGTCCCATAGAATTGAACAGAAGATAAATGCAAATACGGATGCTGCTGCAGTTCCGAGCGCAGAATCTCCCTTCTTGACCGCCTTTTTACGTATTTCATCATTTGAAATAATGACACTTACAAAGCGATGCGAGAGCGTACTTACCAGAAACCGAACGAGGAACGAGGCGATGAATATTGATACTAAAACGATGAGTGTCGACTCTGAAAAGCCCCACAAATCATCGCTTGAATAGGTAAGATTATCATACAGGCCCATGTTCTTTCCTGCATCCTCCTCTTGAAGTTCTTTTCCCTCATATTCCAAATTGGAGATTCGACGGTTTCAAGTGTGGGGAGCAACTGGGTTGAGTTGATAGCATGAGATTTGAAAAGGCCACTCGTCAAACAAGCGTCGTTGCATTGAGTCTGATGATTCTACCGTTGCTTCTCTCCATGTTTTCTCCAGTCATGGCTTCGACTGTGAAAGTTCAACAAGAAGCAACAGGAGATGCTCCTGAAGATATATGGTCAGAGGACTACATCAATGATATCTTCCCTTGGGCATCTGAAGGAGAACGTATTCTTCAATTCAAGGAATATCACACTTATGAAACAATGAAGTTGCGGATGCTACAATTAGCCGAGCAAAATCCTGACATCTTTGAATTCCATGAAGGAATGAACGGGGGCGTCAATGCTCGTGGTGAAACAGTCACAGCGAATGCATACGAGGGTTGGTATTACGGGCATTCCTCACCTTGGATGAAAATCACTGCTGATGTAGACGGTGGAGATTACAATGAATTTGTTGGAGATAACGGCAATTATCCAGATCGCCGCGACGTCATGATTGTAGGAAACCATCACGCACGAGAGTGGATGTCGTACACTGTTGCTATCATGCAGATGGAAGTCATTGCCTTCTCGTACAACAACATTGGATACGACAATGATGGAGACGGCTTGGTCGATGAAGATCCATGGGGGGACGCAAACAACGATGGGATTCTTGATGACGATGGAGACTGTCTCGCACTCGCTTCAGAACATCAAGACTCAAACGGAGATGGAACCGCTTGTGGACCTGGTGACCATGGGGTTGACGAGGATTACTCTGAACAGTTCATTACTGATCTTGTAAACACCCGTGAAATTTATCTCATTCCAATGCTTAACGTCGATGGCAACATCTACGATCGTGAAGTATTCTGTCCTGCGCCTGCTTGGGAATCATGTCCGAGTGGCGGTTGGAGAAAGAACCTTCGAGATAACCAATATACAGGAGTTACGCCATTCCCTGATCTCCAAGAAAAAGTTGACGAAGATTGTGATGGAGTGGACTTAAACCGAAATTATCAATTTGAATGGGGCGCTCCACTTGGCGCCACAGGCCCACTTATTCCAGGCACATGTACTCCCGCAGAAGGTGAATTAGATGGCTCAAACAACGATGTCTATAACGGACCAGTTGATGATACCGATAACGATGGTGATTGTGTTGGCGTGCCTGGACCTCATTGTGTCAATGAAGACCATGTTGATGGTAAAGATGACGATG
>CAXDRT010000228.1:0-1613 GCA_963991835.1 uncultured euryarchaeote | reverse complement strand
CAGAAGACGGCATACGAGATCTAGTACGGTCTCGTGGGCGCGGAGATGTGTATAAGAGACAGCCTTTTCATGGGACGTCGCCGTAGCCTGTGATGAAGTGATATGTTGAAGTGGAAGCGCTGGGTCTCAGTAACAGCCGTAGTGCTGCTTCTTGTAGGCGTAACGTGGACCTATCTTGTGGTCTCGTACGAGTCCCCTCTCGGCACAGATAACAGAGTGCTTGTCTCAGATCCGACTGATAGCCTATCCAATGGCTCTACGGATGAGCTTGCAACTCTCGCATTTGCCGAGGGGGGCGAAGACCTCGCTTGGACCTCGGTCCAAATTGGAATTACTGCGAATGAGAAAGAATACACCTGCTCCTTTGGAAGCCAATCGGCTGAAGATTCAAGCGGAGGTAAAGTCGTCTCCACACTTGGGGCCGATGGAACGACCTTCACTACGTCTATTGACGCAAGAGCGGACACTTTCATATATTTCGACATCCCAAACCAACAAGAATCCAATGATTCAGCGTATTCAATGCGGTTCTCAAAAACGGATATCTTCCTTTCAGAAGGAGTTCAATGGGCATTCGTTGAGGGCAAAAATCTTGGAGAAATAACCTCTGCAAACGCTTCTTGGTCAAATGACACCGATGATAGTCTCGACTGGTATACCTATGACATGGCAGTTCACAGGGTCAATCCGAACGAAGGGACATATTTGCTCCTTGAGGACGGAATTATTTACAAATTGGAGATCCTATCTTACTATAATGAAGATGACGAAAGTCGCTTTCCAACCATGCTCGTCTCCGCACTTAACAAAACAGAATACCCTGCTTTGAGCGACCCTAATCTCATTATCCCATCTCCTTGTTTAATCGAGCCAAACGATGATACGTTCTCTCATTGGAATTCCACAGAAACAGTTACTTTGCTCGAAAATGGGATTGATATTTGCTCAGGTGAATGTACGTTTGAAGTAAACATTCTGTTCGAAACAGCAAAAGTGAAAATCACAAACATTGAGATAATAACCTGAGGTGAATTGATGTTCCGTAATGCATTGCCCTTTGTTTTAATGATACTAACATTGCTCATTGCTCGACAAATTTACCCATATACATCGTTTATGCAACCAGAAGTTCCTGATGGATTTTCCATCGATGTCGTTGCAACAAATCTAGGAGGTCCAACCTGTCTTGACTGGTATGATGAAGATACATTACTTGTTTGCGATCGTGATGGAGGTAGAATATTGATGCTGGATGAAGAGATGAATCAAACCACTCTGATTTCAGGCTTGAACAAACCCCATGATATCGCCATTACAACAGAACATATCTTTGTCAGCGAGGCTGGAGATTTACTGCGATATGACCACAGCGATCTTGAGAATATTACAAACGAAACTGAATTAATTTCTGGCATTCGTACGTGGGGGAGTCATCAAACGAATGCAGTGAATGTTCTACCAAATGGGACACTGGTTTGGCATAGCGGGTCTACTTGCAACGTTTGCGACGAAGACGATTCACGCAACGCAGCGTTGTTGTGGGTCTGTCTCTTATACACATCTGACGCTGCCGACGATACTCCTTGTGTAGATCTCGGTGGTCGCCGTATCAT
>CAXDRT010000227.1:0-1615 GCA_963991835.1 uncultured euryarchaeote | reverse complement strand
GGTGCTCCTGCTGGCGAACCAGGAAACGTGACAATCATTGAAAACGGTGGATGTAATGAACAAACATGGAGCATTGGCGCTCGATTCACTCACTTCTGGGCTTGGGACCTTGCAGTGGGAGATGCAAACCAAGACGGAAATGATGATGTTTTCATCCTCGATTTGATGGCAGATCTGACCACTCAACGAGTTGTTACTTACCGAGGACCAATTAACAGCGGGACTCAAGGAATCATTACTTCTCTCGGTTCCTCTCAGCAAAACTCCTACACCAACATGGAAGTTGGAGACTGGGGAGAGACTGAAACTGGCGGCCTTTCAGGAACCTGTACTGATGATGACATATGGCTACAACGTAACGAAGGTGTCGACTACAGTACCGGTCAAGTTACTAACCCAGGCAACGATGATAACATGACGATTATCGAATTCAGTTGTTTGACCAATACTTACCCTGCAACATACACATTCAGCGCAACCAGCCCTCCACCGAACTCCCATGTCATCAACATGAACACTGTGTTCTCACGAAACTTCGACATTGGCGATATGGATAATGACGGTGTAATTGATTCTATGGTACTTATCGATGGGAACCTCGAAAACGTCACTTACGTTACATCTTCTGCAGTTGGAACGTGGAGTTCACCTACTCTTGCTTACTTCGGCCCTTACATCTCTTACGAAGTTGCCGTTACAGATTTGAACGGTGACCAAGAACCTGATTTCATCAATCCGACTATTGCATACCAACTCAATACGACCGACTCTGCAGGAGGTTCGACCTCCTCTTTCTATCTTAATTTCCCAACTACTGTTCAGGTCACTCTTTCGGATGGAAATGGTGGCCATTTGGGGCCACTTTCCTATGAGGCAGGTCGACGACCGAATGTTGTCGCTGTAGGACAACTTGCTGGCGCAAGTAACTCTGCTGACGATTTAGTTGTCGGACACGCCAATTGGAGATTTGGTAGCTGGAGAGATAATTTCGGCTGGGAAGGTCAGTATGACACGGTCTCTGTTATCGAAATGGACAGCAAGGATTTGTCGGTCTCCTCGATCGAGATCTCCCCCGTTGACAAGTTCTACGGGATAGTTGGTGAAGGGACTCGTGACATCAACGTCACCGTTACAAATACAGGTATGGATATTCTCAACGGCCAGCAAGCAACTCTTGATGTTGAATTGAAGGTCGTTGACCAACTCAACTCGTCAAATACCACCGTTTATGAGATGGACTGGGATGCTCCAGAGAATAAGGCTGCTTGCAGTGGATGTACGTGGTCGTTTGAAGAATATGTCGATCAATCTACATATTGGCACGAAGAAACCAATCACTCAGTCAGTGACGATGATTATGACTTTAACACTCGAGAAACACTTGATAAGTCGCCAGATGTTGCTGCAAATTACAACAATCCTACCGATTTCATGTGGGCAGGTCAAACTCAGACCAATTCGTCGGGCGACACTTGGACTGGATATGGACGAAACTGGGACGATGCTATGGTTTTGGAAGATGTTGATTTGACAGGTTCGGATCGAGCTTTCATGAGCCTCGAATTATTCCAACATCTGGGACATGGTGTTTTGGGAAGTCTGGACGCATCCGGTA
>CAXDRT010000226.1:0-1620 GCA_963991835.1 uncultured euryarchaeote | reverse complement strand
ATTATTCTTCTTCAGTAATTTTTCCATTTCTAAAATAGGACCACATAGCGAAAGGAATAGACCAAAAGAAGCCCCCTATTGCACCAAAAGCAACCACTGTGGCTAAGGTGCTTAAATCAGAGTTTGGCATTCCGAAGAGAGGACCAAATAAGGGAATAACAGATGTGAAGCATCCCACAGGAATTAAGATTTTGAGGCTAACTTCGGGCCACTTAGCGAGTTTCGAGATCCGATTGACAATATATGCTGAAAGCACTGCCAATAAAAACCAACCACCGCATAATAATTCAAACGATTCCACATCAATTTCTGGAAGTATAAAGACAACAAGAATCAGTATTGCGAGTATTGCACCAGTGGATGCACCTGACAAGATGATGTGTTTCCAGTTCACAAACAAACCTATTCTTTGTTCTTTAATAATATCAGAGGTAAATCCTTTACAATAAACTGCATAATTGATGTACTTACTAAATCTACGGCACAAATAATGATTTTCATGTATGAGGGGAAACCCATGAATGGAATGAGCTAATCAAAATAAAACAGTCAAAGGAATTTTGAATCGTAGTGAACTTCAAGTTTTCTTGGTATGATTTCTTTTCCGATCAGTGCTCTGATCGCAGCAGCTTCCATACGAGCACCCCTTATTGTCGTCACGAAAGGTATGTTGAGTTCAACTGCAAGTCTTCGCATCATGTTCCCATCTCGAACTGCTCCACCTGAAATTGTAGGTACATTGACAATAAACGAGATATCTCCTTGTCTCATCAAATCTAAAGCATCAGGATGCTTTCTGTCGTTTATTCTATAGACAGTTGTTACTTGAACATCATGACTTCTAAGTATGTCAGCCGTACCAGGAGTTGCGTACAAATTGAACCCTAATTCATGCAGTTCTTTTGCAATTGGTGCGAGTTCATCCTTGTCATCATCTCGAACTGTGAGGTAGACTCCGCCTTCGATTGCAACAGGTACTTCAGTTGCAAGACGCGCTTTCAGATATGCTACATCTGCAGATATATCTGAACCATAGACTTCCCCAGTTGATTTCATTTCAGGACCTGGGGCAGGATCAAGACCTCTTAATTTGATGAATGGGAAGACTGGGGCCTTCACACATATTTGGCCAGTCGTTCGCTTAGGAATCGTTTGTTCCGACAGAGGAATACCAATCGTTACATTTGCAGCAATCTTTGCAAGAGGTAATCCAGATGATTTAGCGACAAAAGGAACTGTTCTTGATGAACGTGGATTGACTTCTAACACATACAAATCATCGCCTTGAATTGCAAATTGAATATTGAAACATCCTTTAATGTTCAAGCCTAATCCAATTGTTCGTGTTTGTTCTTCAACTCGCTTAAGCATGTCTTCACTAATGTTCTGAGTTGGAATGAAACAGGTTGAATCCCCTGAATGAATTCCTGCTTCCTCAAGATGTTCCATAATCGCTCCTACTAGGACTTCTTTGCCGTCTGCTGCGGCATCGACGTCCAGTTCTGTAGCATGTCCAAGATACTCATCAACCAACAATGGCTTGTCTGGAGCGAGATAGGCTTCTTTGAGATACGCCTCTAATTGTGATTCATTCGAAAGAATTTCCATCCCTCGACCACC
>CAXDRT010000225.1:0-1628 GCA_963991835.1 uncultured euryarchaeote | reverse complement strand
ATGCGTGTCAAAATCGACGGTCATTGGGCAGTTGAAGCCCTCGAAATCATTAGCAAAGGAGAATGGGACGAGCGATTTAACTGAACAAATCACGAACCGCAGGAGAGGTGAAAGCCTCGTCGACTGCAGAGGTGAGATACTATGGAAGAAAACATCAACAATGCCATCAAAGAAGCCATCGAAAACGCTCCTGAGCGTAAATTCGTTGAATCAATGGACATCCAATTTACTATCAAGGATGTCGATTTGAAGAACCCAACTAACCGTATCAAGGAAGAAGTTCGTCTTCCTTCTGGCCGTGGACGGGATGTTCGAATCGCAATGTTCGCTGCTGGTGAAGCAGCAACTCGTGCCCGTGATGCTGGCATCCACGTCATTACTCCTCCAGAAATTGAAGAACTTGGTGGAAACAAAGGTCGTGCAAAGAAGATCGGAAACCAATTCGATTTCTTCCTTTCAGAAGTTCCACATATGGGGCTTATTGGACGATACCTTGGTACAGTTCTCGGTCCACGAGGAAAGATGCCACGTCCAGTTCCTCCAACACTTGATCCAGCCGTCATCGCAACAGGTCTGAAAACCACAGTCGTTGTCAAATCTGGAGACAAAATGACCTTCCACACAACCATTGGAACCGTTGGTCAATCGCAAGAAGAACTCTTTGCTAATGCTATGGAAGTTTACAACCGTGTCATTGGTCGCCTTGAGCGAGGAGCAGGAAACATCCGTTCCCTCTTCATCAAGACAACAATGGGTCCTGCAACTCGAGTGGAGGTGGAACTGTGATTCCAAAGGTTATGAGTTGGAAGCGTGACACTGTCACTGACCTTCTTGAAGTCATCAACAATGGCGATACACTCGCTGTTATTGACATCCACGGCGTTCCTGCTGATTCAATGATTGGAATGCGTAATAATCTGCGAAGCAACATGAAAATTCGTGTTGCAAAGAAGCAATTGATGCGTATTGCCTGGGAACAAGCTGGCAAAGACCTCACCGTTCTCGAACAACTCTTCGATGGAGCAATTCAACCTGCTCTCGTCTCTACAGCAGACTACAATTCCTTTGAGGTCTTTTCAGAACTCAAGAAAACAGAAGCAGGCCGTGCTGCTAAGCCTGGCGATGTTGCTTCAGAAGACATTATTGTCGAAAAGCAAGACACAGGTATGCCACCTGGTCCAATTGTTGGTGAATTGAACACCGTCGGAATTCCTGCTAAGATTATGGGCGGATCCGTTCACATTCAGAAGCGGCACGTTGCACTCAAGGCTGGAGAAGTCTTTGAAGGCGATATGGGTATGCTTCTTGGACAAATTGGAATCAAGCCAATCGTAACAGGTCTGCGTCTTTGTGGTACCTACGAAGATGGTGTCGTTTTCTCACCATCGACACTTGACATCGATTACGAGCAGTTCGGACAGGACTTGATTGGAATGGCTGCAGGCGGATTCAACCTCGCATGCAACATCACATGGATTACATCACAAACCATGCCAACATTACTCGCTAAAGCAAGCAGAGAAGCGCTTGCTGTTGCACTTGAGGCAGCGATTGCAACCGCTGAAACTCTGCCTCACTTGATTGGAAGAGCCCAACGCAGTGCCGTTGGTATTGCAGGCTCTCTAGAC
>CAXDRT010000224.1:0-1673 GCA_963991835.1 uncultured euryarchaeote | reverse complement strand
TCGCCTACCCGCACCCTCATAAAGCGTCGACGACGAGAAGGAAACGGTGAGATAATGCAACCAAGTGGAAGAGGATATGATCATGGAATTACAACATTCAGCCCAGACGGACGATTATTCCAAGTTGAATACGCCCGTGAGTCTGTAAAAAGAGGAACAACTACAGCTGGTCTAAAATTCAAAGAAGGCGTCGTTCTTGTCTGTGATAAGAGAATTGCTTCCCGACTAATCATCCCAGAATCCATTGAAAAGATGTTCAAAATTGACGAACACGTCGGTGTAGCAACATCTGGACTTGTGGCAGATGCTCGTCAACTCGTTGCTCGTGCACGTGTGGAATCCCAAATCAACAGAATCACCTATGCAGACACTGTACCTGTCGATGTACTCGTCAAGAAGTTGTGTGATTTCAAACAATCCTTCACGCAATACGGAGGATCACGTCCATTCGGAACAGCCCTTCTTATCGGCGGTGTAGATGACGAAGGAATTCATCTCTACGAAACAGATCCATCAGGTGCATACCAATCGTATCATGCAGGTGCAATTGGCAGCAACAGGAATACAGTTATCGAATACTTCGAAAAGAACTGGAAATCTGGCATGACACTCAATGCAGCCATGAAGATGGGACTTGAAGCGCTTCGTTCAGCAAACGATGTAGAACTAAACAGAGAAGCTGTTGAAGTTGTTGTTGTTGACGCAGATGGATACAGAATCCTAGACCGTGCCGAAGTTACAAAGCAGCTGGATAGACTCAAACCTCTTGAGGATTGAAGCAGATAGATTCATTGATACTCTTCTCCATCATCCAACTGGTGGAACCATGGTAAGTCTCGATAATTCCGTTCTCGCTCGAATGGAAAAAGGTGGCAAACGCTACGAAGCACTTGTTGATCCTGATAAAATCGAAGATTGGAAACTCGACCCAAGTAAATTTGATCTTGATGACGTCATGGCCATGGATGAAATTTTCCATGATGCACGTGGTGGAGAAAGGCCTACAGAAGAAATCCTGATGAAGACGTTTGAAACATTGGACGTCGGAAAAATACTCTTGATCATTCTACAAAAAGGAACGATTCAATTGACAACTGCTCAACGAAAAGCACGTGTAGAAACAATGCGGCAGCAAATTATTCATCACATTCAAACACAAGCTGTCGATCCACGTTCGAAGTCACCTCACCCTAGAACTCGAATCGAATTGGCATTGACTGAATCAAAATACACTGTAGATCCGTTCAAGCGTTTGGAAGAGCAAGTGAAAGATGCCATTACTAAACTAAAGCCACTCATCCCGCTCAGTTTCGAATCTGTCCGTTTAGCATTTCGGATTCCAGGCTCATCTTATGGAAGCGTAAGCAATCTGTTAAGGTCATATCAACAGAAAGAAGGATGGCTTGAAAACGGCGATTGGGCATGTGTAATTGAGATACCTGCAGGAATGAAAGGCGACATAATCGGACAAGTTTTGAGGCGTGCATCAGAAGCAGAAGTCAAGGAATTGTAACATAGGCTCAAGGGTGCCCTTTATCATGGGATGTCCAGTGGCGGGGACAGGAGAGAAAAGAATGTCCGAAGGTCAAAGGGGCGCCGCGCAGCGCCTAGTGACCCCGGGAATGGTCATCGGACCATCCACCGGGCAGCACGCAGGTTCTGGTGCAATTGCC
>CAXDRT010000223.1:0-1703 GCA_963991835.1 uncultured euryarchaeote | reverse complement strand
GTTGTTACTGCATAGTGCAATAAGCGCAGTTCCCGTGCTGACATTCGACCTGCCAAGACGTGCTTCTGTGCTCAAGACAGCATCGAAAAGAGTTGCTGTGACTGATACAACCCCTGCTCAATGCTAATTCCGTCGGCATAAGCGTTATACCGACCAGTCGGAGTCAGGATTCATGGACCTCATTCAAGAAGTAAGTGGCAATAGCCCCTTTTGGAATGAAATCTCAGAAAACCCGCCCGATCAGGAAAAGAAATGGGAAGACATGACAAGAGTTGAACGAGACGAATATCTTCTACAATATGATGAGATGCAAGCTAAGAAAATGGATACATCTGGAAAGAATATTGTCATTGGAGGGATTTTCTACATCATGGCATTTGTCATGTTTTTCACAGAACTTCGAATTGTGTCACTCCTGCACTGTATCTTTGGAACAATGTTCATGTTTTTCTACAAAATCGGCATTCAAGCAGGCGATGAGTGAATCCTTTGGGATTCGAAAAATGCTGAACTTCACCTTGTGCTCAGAAGCGACGATTCAAAGGTGAACAACCTGTGGGATGCATGTGGCTTGGGTACGTCTACGACGATTTCTAAAGCATCTCGAGAAGAAAAGCGAGGTGCTTCGCATTAGCAGACCTGTTGATGTCGCCTATGAAGCGGGAGCAATCGCAGATCTGTTGGTAAAGAATGATGGCCCAGCTGTTGTCTTTGAACAACCAATACTTCCTGACGGTTCAATCGCATCGATGCCATTGGTCATGAATCTCTTCGGAAGCCATCAACGAACACTTGATGCATTGGGAGCATCCCATGAAACTGAAGTTGGAGATCGCATGACTGCAATGATGAAACCTGATATTGGCACCTTTGTCAAAATGCCATGGAAGGCATTGCCTCTTGCACGTGATGCGTTTGCAATGCCTCCAAGAAAAAAGAGATTCAGAGCACCTTGCCAGCAGGTTCGAATGAAGAACCCTGATCTTACTAAACTTCCAATTCCAAAAACATGGCCAATGGACGGAGGACATTTCGTAACACTACCATTAGTAGTTACCAAGGATCCAAATTCAGGTGAACACAATCTCGGGATGTATCGTGCTCAAGTGTTCGATGAGAAGAACATCGGTCTGCACTGGCAAATTCACAAGCATGCTGCAGATCATGCTGCTGCGAGTGGAGAGAGAATGCCTGTTGCAATATGCATTGGTGGACCACCTGAACTCATCTTCTCAGCCATATCTCCTCTTCCAGATAATTTGAGCGAATACCAATTCGCAGGTATTCTTGGGCGTCGTTCCTTACGAATTACCAAAGCATTGACTCAAGATTTGATGGTTCCTGCCGAAGCGGATATCGTCATCGAAGGCTATTGCATTCCTGGAGAAACACGAACAGAAGGGCCGTTTGGAGATCACTTTGGATTCTATTCATTAACTGGCCAATATCCAGTCATGCACGTTACAGCAATCACCCATCGAAAGGACGCAATGCTTCCTGCCACAATTGTAGGATTGCCTCCAATGGAAGACGGTTATCTTGGAGAAGCCATAGGTAGGCAATTCTCACCTGTTCTTCGTTTCCAACATCGAGATGTCATAGGAGTTCATCTCCCTCTTGAAACTGGATTCCATAATCTTGCTATTGTCTCTTCCAAACAACGGTATCCTCGTCAAGGCAGAAAGACCGCTCTAGGATTATTT
>CAXDRT010000222.1:0-1720 GCA_963991835.1 uncultured euryarchaeote | reverse complement strand
TACGGTCTCGTGGGCTCGGAGATGTGTATAAGAGACAGCAATTAGACACGATGTGCAAAAGACAGTGTAAAACGAGGCCGAGTTTCCAGTCTCATCAGTAACCGTGATAGTGATTGTTACATCTGGTGTTTGATTCGACAATGACAGGGAAATTGACGCTGGACCTTGTGTCAAGTCAACAGTCTGGCTTTGAGCGAGCGTAGAGAGAGTATAAACCATCGAAACTGCATCTTCACTTAGCATGAATTGGATGCTGTAATCATCGCTTTGAAGGTTGGAAAAGGTTGCAATCTCTCCACCAACAAACCATCGACTGGTCTCGAGTGAATTATCTGAATCATACAGTTTCAATTGCACATCAGGCGCTTTCCTGTCTTCATCCACGGAATCACTCAGCGTCCAGTCCTCAAAATCAACTTCATTTCCGAAAACATCGATTCCACCAATTGCATAGACTGCAGTAACTTCCTCTCCAATTTGAGCTACAGAGTCAACAGAAATCGTATATTGAGAGGCAACGGTGTTTTCGATTTGTGCTATGAGTTCCCAAAATGCAGGTTCATCCATATCGGTGTAGAGGTTTCGATAGATCATCCAAGTGGTTCCAGTTTCCATACCATTACCCATCCATGTGAGTTCTGTTGTTCCGTCAACTCGATAATTGGCGTTGAATGCTGAAGGAGGAGTCGGTTTCTTGGTATCTTCAACCAGAAGCGCATTGAGTGAATTGAGTCCAAGAGAAATATTGCTTTGAGCATAAGTCACGTTTTGTGTGCCAAAAGATGCAACTGCCGTTATAGCATACCAGGAGTTTTCTGAGACTCCAGAATCTAATGTGTAATTGTAATGCTGAATTCCAGCATCTACGGTCGCAATGAGAACGCCATCCGCAGTCGATGCAATTTGTCCTGTAACTGAGCGCCAAACCTGATACTGTGCTTCAGTGTGGTTCTCAAGATCAGTCCATGTCAACTGCGTAATACCCATGGAATGAGTCGCTGCTAAATCTGTAACGATGTTCTCATTTGAACTCAATGTGAATTCATTCGTCAGACCATTTGGTGCTGCAGAGAGGTCCTCCTGTTGGTTTCCAAGCTCATCTGAAAGAGTGATGAGATAATACGAATTACCGCTGTATCCAGTTGATACTGAGAAATTGAAGTGCGTTGAGGTTGCCACTAACTGTGCAACCTCGACAACCTCATCCGCATGGACATCTGTAATCATTGCAGGACTGCGCCAAATATGCAATGTGTGGTTCGCATCTTCGATGATTGAACCGTTCCAGTCGAGTGAAGTCGTGGAATTGGCACCATCAAAGTTCACAAGTAGAGTTCCAGTAATTGAAGAGCCGACATTGTCTTCAGTGATTCCTTGAGCAAGTGAATTGCTTGACAGGAGCCTTACATCTTCTTGACCATTGAAAGAGTGCATCACGGTATAGAATTGCACTCGACTCGTGTTCACTGGATGAAGAATCTCAAAAGAATGCGTATCCGATGAAAGGTTGTCGACAACACTCGTTTTGTTAATTGAATCCCAATTGCTTCGAGTTGCTTGAACAGCATGCGCCCAAATTGAGGTCGTGTGGTTAGAATCAATTGAAGAGTCGACTTGTGAGACATCAATCCAGTTCAAATGAGTGGTAGAAGTATTTGCTTCATACACACCCTGAAGGCTGTATGGTGAAGTAATCGGCGAGCCAAATTCGTAAAGTGGT
>CAXDRT010000221.1:0-1729 GCA_963991835.1 uncultured euryarchaeote | reverse complement strand
GCAAATGATCTTGCAGTACAACATGAACTTACACTCGATGCTCTTGAAAAAGAAATGCGAACCGATATGGAAGTTGAACTTGCAGAAATGGAACGCTCAACACTTGCTGGCGAAGAAACGAGAATGCGTGAGCAACTTGACTTAAGACTTAAGCGAGAAATTTCAAATCTTCAGAATCAACTTGAACACGAGCACGATCGTAGACTTGAGGAACACAAAGAAAATCTAAAGCAATCCATTGAAGGTCAACTTCAAGATGAACATCGTCGCCGTCTTGCTTTACAAAAAGAGCGAATGGCATTGGAATACAATCAACGTCTTCAGCACCGAATTCGTGAACTTGAGGCTGGTATTGAGCAGGAGATGGAATCCCGCTTCGTCGCTCTTGAAGACAAGGAAATCGAATCTCTTGAAGAAGGCCATAATGCTCGTCTTGCAGAACGTGAAGAGCAACTACGACGTGGTATTCGTACCCGTCTTGAGCAACAACTTCGCAATCGACTCCAACAACGTGAAGCACGACTTCGTGCAGAATACGACCGTCGCAGCCTCCGTCTTGAAGAGGATATTGCTCAACAACTCCAACAGGAACTTGAAACTCAACTTCGCCAAGAGACAGAAGATCTCGAAGAGCGAATGCGTGAAGATGTTGAACTTGCAATCGCTCGACGTCGTGATGAATTGAGAATTGAAATTCAAAAGCAACTCGAAGAGAATCATTCAGAGCGTCTCACAGAACGTAAGGGCCGCTTGAAGGAAAAGTACGACATCACCTTCTCAAAGGCTGTCGATGATATTTCCAAGGTTCTCAAAAGCGAACTAGAACAAGAACTTGCTCGACGTTCTGATGATGAATTCACATCCTACCGAGGTGCTCGTGAAGCAGAAATCCAAAACAGATTGGCTCGGTTCCGATTCGAACGTGAAACAGAACTCCGTGGACAACTGGAGGAACAATATGAAGCAAAGCGAACCGATTGGGCAGAACGCCTTGAAATCGAATTCCAATCCCGTGAAACTGCTGCAAGAAAGGCCATTATGGCAGAACTTGATGCTCAATTACGCAATGAACGCTTGACCTTTGAGACCGATTTGGATCTGCTCAAGGAAGAAACGGCTTTGGAACTCGAAGTCGATATGGAAGAGCGTCTTTCAGCCTTCAGAACTCGAAAGCAAGAAGAGATTGCAGTTCAACTTGAACGTCAACTCGACAAGCGTGAAGAGATTATGCGGAACAAGGCCCTTATCGATGTACGCAAGCGAGAAGCTTCAATCCGTGCAGAAATCGAGGCACAACTTGGACTCAAGCGTGCTGAAGTTCGTGATCGCCTCAACAATCTTTCTGAGAAGATGGACTCCTTCCGTGAGATGGCTGAAACCAAGATGCGAGATGCAATTACTTCACAAATTCAAGGAGAAATTGATGTCTCTGAATCTGAACTTCAATCCCGTGAACAAGAGTTTGCTGAACTCCAATCAACCGATACTCGTGCTGAGAAGCGACAGAAGTGGATGCAATCGATCTCTGGACAAGCACCAGCAGCAATGCCACTTGGCCAAGACCCATCTGCACTGGGAACACGTGCACCTGGACTTGGTATTCCCCGCACTCTGGGAACAACACCTCAACAAGGCGTAGGAATTGGAGGAATGCGAGCACCAATTGGTGGAGCAAAACCGCTTGGTCAAGCCCCAACCCTCCGTCCAGTCAAGGCACCTATTGGTACAT
>CAXDRT010000220.1:0-1748 GCA_963991835.1 uncultured euryarchaeote | reverse complement strand
GGGTAACATCAGTGTTTTCGATATTTCAACAACGAACATTACGGCAACCCAAACGGTTCTGGAACCTTGGTCTTGCCCGCAAGATTCGAGGTTTATTGATATGGATGCAGACGGCCTTCCTGAACACATTATCACGGCAGGTGAAGGGACAACTTTCGGACTGTTCATAGGGTCTTGGAACTCAATTTCAATGGATATCGATCAAAACGGTCAAGATGATTTATTCGCCCTTGGATATGCTGGCGATGGCGTTAGTGGAACTGCGCCTTTAGCATTCTCAGATACGTTTGGTCTTCTTCCAACCCTCCTTTCTCCTATGACCGTTGGACAAGCATTTACAACGCATGATTATGATATCAAAATGAATACATTCACGTTCAGTTTCTCATCATCTGGAACTGGGCACTTCAATCTCAGTAACATGGACATAGGTTACGATGTCGATTTCGTTGTTGAGAATAATCCAGCCGCAGTTGGCAATTTAACCAACATCATCAACCAGCAGCAAACGGCAGGTACTGGAGTAATCCTCATCGATTTACCGTTCCTCTCAACAAAAACAGGAATCCTTTCTCTATCGAGTTTGAATGCCGATTACATCCCAGGTGCTCCGAATTTAGCTTTACCACCTACGCCACTACTGCAGGTGGACGAATTGACGGATGAGCGCGTGGCAATCTCTTGGCAGGACCTCAGTGACTTTGGAGACGATTTGGAACTCTTTGAGATCTTTAAGGTGCCACAAGGAGATGCTTTTGATCTTAACAGTGCAGCCTTTTCGACTCCTCTCAATTTCACTCTGGATGTGGATATTTCCCCCGGAGATTCTTATGATTATGCTGTCCGTTCCCTCCATCCTTTTGGCGTGACCAGCCAACTCTCGAGTCGGCTTTCAATCACCATCCCGTTCCCTTCACCACCTCTTCCTGTCCAAGGTCTCGTTGCTGCAGACACCGCAGATGATAACGGAAGTTCCCTCATGGTGAGTTGGGATGCCTCAGAAGAACTTGTTTCAGAATACAGAATATTTGTCGAATCCGAAGAAATTCTTTCCCTTCAATCCTATACTTCGGTTGACACCATTACTCCTTTCGTGGGCTCATTAACGACGAATGTCACGACTCAAGGAAACGGCGATGCGCTGGTTGATCGAACAGATTACTGGCTTGCAGTAGCGGCCTACGATTCCTATGGAAATACAAGTTCTAACTTTGCTTTGTTCGGCCCAGTACAATCGCAGAACAACTCATTACGTTCCACCGACATCGTGTTTGATTTGGTCACAAGCGGATTTTCAGACGGAAGCTCATTTGAAATCAGCGCATTAGATTCAATGCATCTGAACATCTCACTTATGAGTGCAGGTGAAGGCATTCCTGCGCAGGATTTAGATCTGTATTTCATTGGCCCAGACAACTTTGAGCATGTGGTTTCTGGCGTAACCGATGAGAATGGAAATTGGAACGCAGTTCAAGTTGAGGATTTGACCGAGTTGGCGAATTCCTTCTCTGATTTTATCGGCGAAGTTTCTCTGGTTGCTCAATACGCTGGAACGGCAGGCACTGCTGATATTCAGCCCGCTGACTTGGCTACAGTGACCTTGAACGGATTGGGCTTGTTGCGAGCGACTGTAACAGCGCCTTCTGAACCGATACAACTCGACGTCTCCAGTCAGTACCTGTCTCTTATACACATCTCCGAGCCCACGAGACCGTACTAGATCTCGTATGCCGTCTTCTGCTTGAAAA
>CAXDRT010000219.1:0-1752 GCA_963991835.1 uncultured euryarchaeote | reverse complement strand
ATGACATCGCCCATTGACGGTTTTCCTGAAGTCAGTGTCCCAGTCTTATCCAGAAGGACGTGATTGACCTTAGCAAGACGATCGAGAACATTTCCTCCGCGAGCGATTGCGCCGATGTGAGCAGAACGAGCAAGGGATGCTGCATGAGGAACTGGGGCTGCGAGCAAAAGAGCACATGGGCAAGCAACAACCCAGAGAAGCAAAACAATCTTCCAATCCTCAGGGAAAATGAACCAGTATACTCCGATTGCTCCGAAGAGGACAAGTGGAACCCATATTGCAGTGAACAATTCGATGGTTGCCTGATGACGAGGAGGTTCGTCTCTAAACGTATGAACCGCTTCTATCAATTCGTACAATTGAGTTCCTTCACCAACTGCTTCAACTTTCATAACCACTGGACCTCGGGCCAAAACGAGTCCTGCTTGGATTTGATCACCTTCTGTTACATCAACAGGGACGGATTCTCCAGTAAGTGGTGCCTTGTTGAGCGCTCCTTTTCCTTCAACGATGGTCCCATCTGCAGGGATTAACTCTCCACTTCGAATCTCGATAAAATCGCCTTTGTTGAGTATATCAATCGGAATCTGCTCACTTGTTGAGTTCTGATGTGGCATTGCTAAGGGGGCTGATTGAGTCATGTTCATGGGCGTTCCAATACTAATCGAACTTAGATTGGATGTGTTTGCACGGTTCAATCGTCGGGCAACACGTGGCAATCGGTCCAATCCGCCTTGCATAGCTTCTCTTGCCTTGACAAGAGCATCACCCTCTAAATGAGCAGTGAAGGCAACAAGAATAGAGACAATAAGAGCTTCTTCCCACATCATCAAACCACAAGCGCCAATAACAGCTAAACTGGTCAGCACTTGGAAACCAATCTGACGATTTAGGATCCCTGCAAGTGCTTCTCGGAACATCTGATAACTGGAAATAACGATTCCAGGGATTGCTATTACTGCTGGAATCCAACCTTCAATGCCCATCAGGTGAAGAGCATAAACGACGACGAGAAGAGGAACTGCAAAGGAGGCTCCAAGCAGCCGATATTGATCTGGACGTAAACGATTGGAGGTTGCTGCGACAAGTTTTGGAGTCGTGCCGCAAACATTCTCCAGAGCTTCATCTCGCTTTCTAAGCAAATCAGCATCGGCTTGGGAAACGAGTTGTAAAAGGATTTGACCTTCTTTTTCAATCTCAACATCAAGGATTCCTGGCTGAAGTTTTAGCAATTTACGTAATCCACGAATTTCGACATTGTTACGCTTTGCAACCGTTGCTGCTTTCACTCCCTTCAGCATATGATGTTCGGTATCTGGAGCGTGCCCAAGTGAACGAAGAACGTTGGATACCTCGGAGATCGAACCTTTCTCTAAATCAACAGAAAGACGCACTTCCCCAGATGTTGCTGAGACATACGGGTCGGAAACTTGAGGAAGATGTTTGAGGGCTCGTGTTGCTTTACCTGCGCAATCTGGACAATCCATCCCAATAAGTTGCCATTCCACCGCGTAGTTTCCAGTAGCCTGCATGATTACATCGGCATCGAGAATCTCGATGTTTTCTGGCACTTCTTCAGCAACGATGACAGGTTCACTTTTTTCTTGAACAGGCGAAGTCTTGACTGCAGGCTCCTCATCTTCAAGGGAAAAAAACACCTCTTCGTCCTTCTCCCCCATATCTGTCTCTTATACACATCTCCGAGCCCACGAGACCGTACTAGATCTCGTATGCCGTCTTCTGCTTGAAAAA
>CAXDRT010000218.1:0-1799 GCA_963991835.1 uncultured euryarchaeote | reverse complement strand
GGTATAAGAGACAGGAGAACTCGAAACGCTTGTTCAAGGAGTTGTAAGTGATGAAGTCAACTCACTCGCTACAACTGAACTCGACATGCTTCAAGCTCGCTCATTCCTCGAAGCTCATCGACTTCGAAGAGCACGCCGCAGTGTTAGAAAGGCCGAGAAGGCGCTCGAAGTCTTGGAAGAAGATGTACTCTATCTTCGTAGAAGTATCGCAATGCTTCACCGCTTGCTACGTGAAAAAGCGCTTGCTGAAGAGGAAGTAGAAAACGTCCTTAGAAGACTCCGTAACGCTACAGGTGCAGCAGAAATCGGTGATGTCGGATATGCTGCAACAGAAGTAGAATACCTCGTTGATGATCTCATTGGAGGTAATTCTTCAACGCTTAACCCATTCCTATTCAGGCACTTTTGGCTCTCGGTTGATACTCGATGGCCTGCAGGTGGTGAAACTGGAGTTCTTCTTGTTCGAATCATCAACGATGGAGACATACCTCTTCCTATGATGCGACTGCAGCCTCCTGTACCGCATGGATGGGTTGCTAATCCTTCCTTCATCGATGTACCAGTCATCGGTCCAGGAGGTAATTTACCAGTTCGATTTGAAATCAAGGCAGATCGACGACACGGTTCGGATGAAGTACCACTCTCTCGAAAACTTTCAATAGCGACTGGGTATGAAATGAGGAATGGTAACGTTATGGTGACAATTCGTGCTCAGAATCGTTCAATGGAGCCCCTTTCAGACGTTCTTATCCATCCATGGCTCCCTCCAGGCTTTACAGCCGACAAAGTGCCATTCGTTGGCCGATTAACTCCAGATGAAGTAGCAGTAATACGTATGCCACTTCGCATCGACTTGGGTCAAGGAGGTGCTTCTTGACCCCATCCATTTCCACCCTCTTTAGAGGGAGGACGAGTAAAAAAAGGTGATAAAATGAAAAACCAAAAAGAAACGAAGCAAGACGAACTTGCTGCTATCGGTATTGGTGCAATGATTGTATTCATTGCATTGATTCTTGTTGCAGCAGTCGCAGCAGCGGTCATTATTCAGACCGCAGAAAAGCTGCAACAGAACGCACAAGCCAGTGGTGACGATACCCAAGAGCAGATGTCTACGAAAGTAACTCTGATCAACATCATCATCGAGGCAACAACCGCAGCCCCTGCGAATCACGATCTCTTCGTGACATTTGAATTGGCTCCGGGTTCTGAACCGACCCAAGGTGATGACGTAGGGTACACCGTTATTTGTGAGAATGCAGCAGGAACTGATACTGTTTTCGCACAAGGTGACCTTACTGGTGCAACAGTCCACACTGGCGACGGTGCTGGCGCTGGTGCTATTACATTGAATCCAGGAACAACCTATGTGTTCGTAATGGAAATCGATGAGTGCGCTCCAACTGCAAACACTGACAACATTCTAATCCTCACCGTCGACGGTGGAGGAGCAACATACGAGGAATTACAATACGGCAGTTCACCATCTGTTGGTGACGTAGTAGTTTGAGGTGATTTAAAATGAAGAACACACAAGAAAAGAACATGAAAAACGATAACCTAGCTGCAATTGGTATTGGTGCAATGATTGTATTCATCGCACTTATCCTTGTTGCTGCTGTAGCTGCTGCGGTCATTATTCAAACTGCAGAGAAGTTGCAACAGAACGCTCAATCAACTGGAGACGATACAACTGACGAAATGTCTGGTAAAGTACAGATCCTCAACGTACTGTCTCTTATACACATCTCCGAGCCCACGAGACCGTACTAGATCTCGTATGCCGTCTTCTGCTTGAAAAA
>CAXDRT010000217.1:0-1817 GCA_963991835.1 uncultured euryarchaeote | reverse complement strand
GCAAAAAGGAGCTACGCTCGACCCAATGACGGGGACTGGTGGGTTTGCAATCGAAGCAGCATTGAGTGGAAGAGATGTTGTTGCGCTCGATCTTGATGCTGAGATGATCGAAGGAGCTAAGAAGAATTTAGAATGGTCTGGAACAACTGCAAACGTATTCTTTGAAGGTGATGCAACTGCCATTTCTGCATCAATTCCAAGCAATGGCCCTCAATCATTTTCTGGCGTAGTCCTCGACCCTCCATACGGAAGGAATTCGCAAGGATCTCTTGACCACGGAGAACTTCTCAAACAAACATTACTCAGTTGTTCAACGGTCGTAGATGAGGGTTCCCTCGTCCTTATCTTGCCAAGTGAAGCAAGAGAATTGTGTTTGGAGAGTGCTCTTGCTGCGGAACAACGCCCTCAGTTAATTCACTTTCAATGGCCTGAACTCGAGAAGCTCCTATTGGATTGCAATTGGAACTATGAGGATGCATGGTATGTTTTTGTCCATGGCAGTTTAGGACGCGTCGTCATTTACGCATCAATCGTTCCTCAAGGTTGAGTAGGGCAATTGCATCCTCTTCACTGGGCTGTGGGAACTGCGATCTGTGAGGACATCCATCATCCAGTATTGCATCATCTTTTGAATTCAACACGATTGGATACTTTCGGCATCCTTCTGGGCGTACTTCATACACTGAACAGATTCCTTCAGCACTTGATTCAGAAGAAGCGGTCAAAAGGAAGACGCACGCTCGAGTTGTTTCATTGTTAAGCAGCGTCAAGACACCTTTATTTTCCCACGTAAAGGATTCAACAACCATTCCAGTACGGCGGGAAAGTCGCTTCGCTTCCGAGATTGTAAGCGGCATTGTTGTTTCACGACAACAGGCTGAACAGCCCATTGGAACACATGGTAGCTGTTTGGCCATAGGAGGCTCTGGTCTATCTTCGCTTTTGAATCTCGGGGAGAAACATTGGCAAAGGGCTGGATTAGAATGGTAAATCTGATGGTTCATCTCTGTGCGAGAATCGCTCAACGGAACCATCTTCACGAACGATGAATTTGTTAAAATTCCATTTGATGTCTTCAATTCCATTTGCATCCTTTACCTTGCAAAGTTCTGCAAACAATGGATGGCGATTATCACCGTTAACATCAATCTTAGCCATCATGGGGAAGGTGACGCCATACGTTGATTCGCAAAAGGTTTGGATTTCTTCATGCGTCCCAGGCTCTTGTCCTCCGAACTGATTGCAAGGGAAACCGATGACAACCAAACCACTGTCTTTCTTTGCTTCGTACAGTGTTTGCATGCCTTCATATTGTCGAGTGAAACCACATGCACTGGCTACATTAACGATCAGAAATTCCTTCCCGTCAAGTTGCTTCAAGGAAGTGGTCTCCCCGGTTATAGTTTCAAACTCAATGTCAAAAATTTCGCCCATAACAATCCCAATCGTAATTCATTCATGAAGATGTGGTTTCTTGAAAAACAAAGCAAATGCTCTTGAAGTATCGGCCTGTGGTTCAACCATGCAAGTGCAAATGGAAACCTCAGCAGGAAACATCATGATTGAACTCTTTCACGGAAGTGCTCCCGATACAGTAGCTAATTTCGTCAAACTCGTAAACCAAGGATTTTACGATGGCCTTCATTTCCACAGAGTCATTGAAGATTTCATGATCCAAGGCGGATGTCCAAATTCAAAAGATCCTATGGCTCGTGGCGCAGGTACTGGTGGACCTGGATGGAAGATTCCTTGCGAACGTTCCGCTCTAGCCCTCAAGCACGACAAACCTGGAATTCTTTCCATGGCAAACGCTGGGA
>CAXDRT010000216.1:0-1824 GCA_963991835.1 uncultured euryarchaeote | reverse complement strand
CACATATACTTACGATGGACGCCCCATACATAACCAGCCGTTTCCCATTACTCGGACAACCGAGTAATGGGAAACGGCTGTTTATGTATGGGACGTCCATCGTAAGTATATGTCTCAAATATTGATGCCCCTGCTAATAGGGCTGTACGCGGCTTTCGCCATCTCCGTGATGGCTATCACCCCGCTTGTAGCCGCTTGATGTCCGTGTATCTCCCTACCCTTTCGTAAACACAGGACTACTCCTCAACAGCTATGTGTTATGGGCCACGGGAACCATGTGGGCATAGCAGTTGATATCGAATAAATACGGTAAGAGAAAGGCGCTCGATCTGTCGGATTGGGGGAGGCCCATCGCTCGAGTTTTTGCACGTTTTCTCAAAGATAAACCGGTTTCAGTAATTCAAGTCACGAACCTCCACTTTATTCTCACGTTGTTTTGTGCATGGTTGATTCTTCAAGACCAGACCATTGCAGCATGCCTATTGTTAGTTGTCAAGGGGGTTATAGATGCGATTGATGGTGAGTTGGCTCGGATAAGGCGGCGACCATCACATGTTGGCCGATATTGGGATACGATTGCAGACGTC
The DNA here is from genome assembly GCA_963991835.1 of uncultured euryarchaeote. Lineage (GTDB taxonomy): Archaea > Thermoplasmatota > Poseidoniia > Poseidoniales > Poseidoniaceae > MGIIa-L2. The sequence goes on along the minus strand of CAXDRT010000216.1, from coordinate 1,237 downwards.
ATCGGCCTTGTTGTGGTTGTGTTTGCGTTTGGAGAGAGTTTGGAATGGGGGCATACCCTTGTCCTTGGAATGACTTTCGCTATCTTGATTCAATACTCATTATTCAATCACTTTTCACTTCGACTTCGTGCCTCGGGTTTGGGCGATACAACCAGTCGCGTGGATGAGAGAAAATGCCCCACAGCATACCCATGGGAGAGTCAAAAAAATGTCGAACGGTTCCACGCGATCTATGTGCTCTGTTTTTCTTGGCAAGACCGAATTGTCACGACACTGAGCGGCCCTGGAACAAAGGAGCTGAAGATTGAGTTGACCGTATCTTCAATATTGGGATTTGGTTTCCAATCTCTTATTTTGGCGTCTCTTGCAGTTGTTGAGCGAATTGATCTATTGCCGATGATTGTACTTTTTGCCAATAATCTCATCTTTGTATTCGTAATTCTCTGCAGTCGTTTGCTTCATGAGCGAGGTGGTACCGTTGTCGACTCCAACACCTGAGTATGGGCCCTCTCGACTTTCCAGGTGGATAATCGACAATACCATCTTCCCTAACCTAGATTACGCCAGCACGGCTCAATTCTCTATACACAATCGCTATGCAAATTATGCTGATTAGTATTCCAATAGGCCCTCTTTTGATTTTAGAAGATGGCTTGAAGCCCAGGATTGGCTCGGCCTTGCTTGCCAGATTTTCCTCTATTTCAGCTATGGGCTTCACGATAATGGCGTAAGGTGCCCACTTTATGAAATTCGCTACGTGAAATATACATCTACTTCTGTACGCTTATTGACAGGGTCGTCGGAAAGAGTATAGGCATCCGACTCATGGTTAATGCATGTTAGGGGCGCAAGTTGTTCGAATGTGGATTACCAACAAAAATCACAAAGAGATTACCGCAGGGATGATTGAATCCATGGAGGACTTTCTTTCCGTTGCAATCCAGAATGGTTGTATCGGATCAACATTTGCCGAAGACGAAGAACGCATCATTGTGTACACAGGCTGGGTGGACGAGATGACATTAGAGCAGTTCCGATTGTCAGAGGACTACAAGGCCAAGGAAGGGAGCATCATTCAATCATTTATCGACGCGGGTTTCGAAATTCCTGAAGATATATTGTTTAACTCAACTGCAAAAATTTTGTTTGGCAATTAGTCCAAGACTGGGTAAGGAATATGATGCCCACATCAACTGGTATAGCACGTCTAATTTAAATTCACTATATTGATAGCCAT
>CAXDRT010000215.1:0-1842 GCA_963991835.1 uncultured euryarchaeote | reverse complement strand
GTAGGTTTCGAGGAAGCGAATACTGATCAATTTCTTTACTAAAGCACGCAATTTGCTTTGCCGTGATTCTTCATCAGCCTCTGGGAATGGTTTCTCCAGCATCGGATAAGCCCAACGTTCTGCAAACGGTAGCGTTGAATAGCGTTCTTCCAGATTGCGTGCCATCTGTGCGCCCAATGGCTTCAATTGTCCTTTAGCGCGCGCTTTTCTCGAGGTTGTCAATCCAGTAATTCGATAGATATTGGACGAATTTGGAGTACCGAGGTTCTTGATCATTCCAGAAGATCCCGTTGTGTTGAATGGTTCAATTGCATAAATTCCTCCTTCTTCGACTACACCTCTGAACCCTTGGTTATCAGGGCCACAGGCGTAAGATGGTACAGAAACACCAGCATGGAGTTCCCATGGTTTGAGTTGATGCCCACACAAATTACGTATAGGCTGGAAACCAGCATCGAGTGTAGGTTGTGCCGCAGCTTGACCTACTTTGTACCATGGCGTCCCAGGATGGAGCATCTCAATTGCTGCATCTCTTGCTTCTTTTGCCGCTTTAATTTGCTCAGTATGTTCGTTACCGTTACCGATTTCAAATGTCAATGCATTGTCCGCAATGTGTCCTTTGATGTGGACTCCGAAATCGATTTTTACGCAGTCTCCTTTTTGAAGAACCATTTCTCTATCCCAGTCCTCCACCGCATTAACGCTGTGGTCGGTTGTAAAATGGGCAGCGAGATCGTTTACTGCTATGGTTCCAGGAAAGGCTGGTTTCCCACCGTGTCGGTGGATGTAGCGTTCTGCTGATTCAATGACTTCATGGAAGGTCTTACCAGGCGTTAATTCAAGCTTCATGGCTTCAAGAGTTCTGCGAGCAACGTGCCCCGCATCTTTCCAATACTTCAGCGTCGATTCTTCCACCAAGAGACCACGTCATGCGTAGGTACCACGCCCTCTCTCATAACAGTTACCAACGAATCATGGTTTCCAAAATCGAATTTTACAAATGTGCTCCCTGGCCCTGTAACTCGATTGCCATCGAGAATTGCAATTTCATCAAGGCCTAATTCTTCTGCAGCCTCTCGAACGGTGAAGGCAGGTTCTTCGCCTGCTTCATTCGCACTTGTAGCAGTTATAGGGCCCACCGTTTTAGCAAGTTCACGAGCTATTGGGTGATCAAATACTCGTATTGCGATAGAAGTGCCCCCTATCCTTTCATCGAGAGGGGTTTTGCTTGGAAAAACGACCGAGAAACAACCTCGAGGAAATTCAGACAAGAAGAGTTCAATCTCTGGATGAATTTCAACCATATCTCGAACTTGATCAAGAGATGCTACGCCAATCGAAACGGGTTTATCGGAAGATCTTGATTTCAATTCGAAAAGACGATCAAGCCCTTCTGAAGTTGGTATGCAGCCTAGTCCAGGTAATGTCGAGGTTGGGTATGCAATAACCCCGCCATTTTGAAGATAGGATATCTGCTCCTCTGAGAGGCTCATACAATCACCTCAGCGCGCCCATTCTGAACAATGTAGATGTGCTATTTCCTCTGCTACATCCTTATCTGCAGTCTTTACCAAGAGTTTTCCACTTGGATAAAGGGTCAAATCGGCGGATCCTGTAAACGTCCAAACCATTCTTGATTGGACATCTGCTTCAAATCCAGCTTCTATAATTTTCATAGCGACTTGTTCCAAATCAATAGAATCAACTCCATCTGGAACTATTTGCCAAGAGGCTTTATTTCCGCAAAGTTCCATTGCAAAACCTTCGGTCATGAATACACCTCACAAATCGTCTGGTCGAGACGGAGGGCCACTCGGAGGGCCTGATGGCGGACCACTTGGA
>CAXDRT010000214.1:0-1863 GCA_963991835.1 uncultured euryarchaeote | reverse complement strand
TCGCATCAGTCGTTTGGCTGAGTTGTTCAATTTGCTGTTGTAAAACGCTTCGTTTGCGCTTTAGTTCATTCAATTGCTCCTCATTTCCTCCATCAGCTGCCAATCGTTCCAAGGTACCTTTGAGCTCTTTGCTAAGGTCTAAGATGGCATCATCGCTTGGGCTTTTTGAATCCGCTTCCTCAACCGAATCAATGGTGTTACAAAGTTTGAGTGTCCTCAAGGTGGAATCTACCAAGAGCGGATCTAAACCAAATTGATTGATGATATCTCTTGCAGTACATCCAGGAATAGCGTTGAAAGCCTTGAGAATGTAATGCTCTAGGAGCGTTAATGAACGCTGCCTTGCATGAGTGACTTCCACTGGATACACTTGCATGAGCCAATGACCGTCGACAGTGTGAATTGTCGACTTGTCTTGCAATTGCATTGCATCAGACATTGCTTTGAGTCCAGATTCAGAGCAAGTTGCGGCCATCCAGCATCCCTCCTCGAATTGTGTTCCTCATTAATTCCTGATAATAGCGTGGTCGTTCAATGTCTCCATTATCTCGTTTAATCTTGACGTTTACTCCATTCCAAGCCCAGCGGTTACCAAGTACGATAAGCAGGTTTTGGGCTCTTGAAAACGCTACATTGACACGATTTGGTGATTTGGCAAAACCAGTGTAAGGGGGCTTAATGGACAATTGGTTCTTGTTTGCTGACATATTAACAAATACATTTTGGTAACTAATTTTTGGGTTATTAAGCAGCCTCTTTAATTTCTTAGCTTGGCCATCATCAATTGGTGAAGAACGAACCATGCTTACGATAACAATTGGGCTTTCTGCACCTTGGAAACGGTCAACTGTATCCACTCGAATATTGAGGTGTTCCCACCGTTTTTCAGTTGTATTTGATGCTCCAGCGAAGGCTTTTGAGTTGAATTGCATCTTCTGTCCCGCATAGAATGTGATGAATGCGACAGGTAGGGTGCCATGACGATCAATGTGGCGAAGGTGGGGGTGGTTTCCCCACTCTTCCTCTGGATGGGTCTTCTTCCATTCACCAACCTGTTGATTCAGTTCATCGAAGATGTACTCTGCGAGTTCAATCTCTCGCTCGTTAACGTAGGTAGTTCCCCTTTTCTTTTCAGCGCAATATGTGTTGTTCCGAGTCAATGATGAATCGATCCAATACATGTGTCGGCGAGGATGAATCAACTCAGACCCTTTATTTTCTAGTCCATATTCATCCTTTTTCCTAATTGACAATCCGTGTTGTTTGTTGGCATTTTGTGTGGCTTGATCGAGCCCACACTCTAATTTTCCCTCATAGAATGGATTGATGGCTCTCATGATTTGTTCATGCATCCTGTATTGGATGTTCAGACTCGATTTCAAGGAGTAGTCAGCTTCAATGAAGTGCCGTTCGAACATGGCTGTGGTCACCATGTCCCTAAATCGCCCCTTTCCTTCATCGTCATACGTATCGTCATCTTCGGAAGTTTTCCTCTTTGGATCATTGAATTCAGGAGCAAGTTGCCGATGGTCACCTACCCAAATCACTTTTCGGCCGAGTAAACTTGCTAGAATAATTTCTGGAGGAGTCGCCTTGCTGATTTCATCAATAATGACGACATCAAATGGATCTTTGGCGTGCTCACTAAACCAATGCCAACTACCAGATTGAGCAGTTGTTACGCCATGGACATTGACTAAATTGAGATACAGTGACTTGAGGTCCTCGATGGATGAGTCGGATGTTTCGTTGAGAGCCTTTATCCAATCGTTACGAAGATCAATCCAAAGTTCTTCATTCTGGAACTGAGTTTTGTGTTTGTTCTGCCATGCTTTCCCAGAGGCCAAAATCTGTTTGACTCAT
>CAXDRT010000213.1:0-1874 GCA_963991835.1 uncultured euryarchaeote | reverse complement strand
CGAAGTTCAAATCAAGATTCTAGATCGTTCAACAAACAAGTTGATCTACGAATCAAACACAATCAACGCTTGAGATTTCACATCGAATGAATCGCATGGCCAAGAGTTGCAAGAACTGCTTCATGTGTCATCTCAGTCATTGTTGGGTGTGCATGGATTGTATGTGCAATGTCTTCGAGAAGTGCTCCCATTTCTATTGCTAGAGTCCATTCACCGACAAGTTCGCTAACATGTGTTCCAACTGCTTGGATTCCGAGAATTCGATGATCGTCTTCACGAGCGGTTACTCGGACAAATCCAGCAGTCTTTTCAGCTTCTTGTGTAAGAGCACGGCCGTTTGCAGCAAGTGGGAATTTACCAGTAATCACTGGATGTCCTGCTTCCTTTGCTTCTGATGGTGAAAGTCCAACTGAGACAATTTCAGGCTCTGTAAAGACGATTGCAGGAACTGCTGCTGGCTCATAGGCACGAGGTTGTCCAGCAATGATTTCAGAGACCATTTCTCCTTGGAAAGAAGCGACGTGAGCAAGCATTTCACCAAGATTACAAACGTCTCCAATTGCATAAACACCTTTCATGTTCGTTTCACACTTGTTGTTGACTTTTACAAATCCACGCTCATCAAGAGCAACACCGGTTGGTGAAAGGGCAGCACTCAAAGGACGTCGTCCAACAGTTACCAGGACTTTGTCAACATTGAGCTTTTCAAATTCAGTTCCTTCTTTCGCATCCTTTGGAGTGTAGAGTAGGTCAACGCTTCCATCGTCCTTTGTCTCAATTCCCTTTGCAAATACTTTGGTATGAACCTTGATCTTCTGTTTCTTGATTGCAATTTCAAGGGGCCGTCGAAGTTCTTTGTCGAAAATTGGCAAGACCGAGTCCATTGCTTCAATAACAGTCACTTCGCTTCCAAGCATTCGGAAGGTGATTCCTAATTCGAGTCCAATATAGCCTCCACCGACAACAGCGATTCGCTTTGGCAACTCTTCCAAAGAGAGCGCTTCTTTCGATGAGATAACATGCTCATCATACGGCATAAATGGCAATTCAATTGGAACTGAGCCGTTCGCAAGAATGACATTATCTGCTTGAATGAGTAGTGCATCTTTTCCTTTACCGATTTTTACGGTTTTTGCATCTTCGAATTGAGCCCAGCCTTTGACTAATTCAACTCCTGCGTTCTTGAGAAGTGCTTCGACACCTTTGTTGAGTCTGTCAACAATCGAATCTTTCCATCCAACAGTATTGGCCATGTTCAATTCAGCAGGTCCAGGGATACTGATTCCCATGTGACCGTCTTTTTCTGCATGCTTTGCAAGCTTGTGGAATGTATGTGCTGCATGAATGAGTGCTTTCGAAGGTATGCATCCTCGAATGAGACATGTTCCTCCTACACGTTGTCCTTCTACAATAACTGTGTCGAGTCCAAGTTGTCCAGCGCGGATTGCAGCGACATAGCCACCAGGTCCTGCACCAATAACCAATACTTTGCATTGACGTGTTTTCATTTCAATAACCTCACATGAAGATTGTTGCAGGATGTTCCAGCATTGACTTAAGCAATTGAACAAGACTTGCTCCATCGTGTCCGTCTACGACTCTGTGATCCCAAGAAGAAGAGAGGTTCATAATTCGACGAACTTCAACACGTCCATCGATAACGACTGCACGGTCTTTGGCATTGTGGACACCAAGGATTCCTACTTCTGGTTTGTTGATAATCGGTGTAGCCCCAAGTCCGCCCATGCGTCCGAGACTTGTGATGGTGAATGTTGAACCAGAGAGGTCATCGGCGCCAGCCTTTCCATCTCGAGTTGCTTGTGTCTGTCTCTTATACACATCTCCGAGCCCACGAGACCGTACTAGATCTCGTA
>CAXDRT010000212.1:0-1910 GCA_963991835.1 uncultured euryarchaeote | reverse complement strand
ATGCAACTGGGCGTACCTCTGATTGGAGTTATGCAGAGACTGGAACCTACGAGGTCACCTTGACCATAAGTGATGGCTCTCGTAGTGAAACGACGAGCAAAGAGTTGACAATTGTTGACGCGACTGCACTCCCTCCTTCAGCAGAAATTAGTCCAGAGTCCTCCGATGAGGACTGTCTAGGGGAAGAAGTTGATGAGGGTAATTACATTCATATCTGGATTTGTGATTTAGATAAGACTCAAACCGATCGTACTGCAGATGGTGAAGTGACAATCACTCTCGATGCAGGCGAATCGAGTTCAGGCTCAAGTGACGATTACGTCTCGAAGTATCACTGGGACCTCGATCTTACATACGACGCAGATGGCGATGGCGATTCAGAGAACGACAATGATCTTGAAGGAGAGACTGTAGAATGGAAAGACATTCGTCCTGGCGAGTACGAAGTTGGTCTAACCATTACTAACGGGAAAGGATTAACCGATTCTGATGACATTAAGGTCTATGTTTCCTATGGTGCTTCATGGCTTGATTTCTCAATCGGAAGAAGGTCGACACAAGGCCCTACTCAAATTGATTACGACTTTACAGTCAATTATGACCAAGATGCAGGGAACACCATTCGTAAAGTTGTTGCAGATTTGATGTACCCTCAAAGAGATGAACCATGCGTCTTTGGAGAATGCACAGGTAAACTCGATCTCGTTGCATTTAACGAAGAAGAAGAAGAGGCGCAGAATACTGAACCATCCGATGACTCAGCATACGAAACTCGAGATGGAGACGATTGTGATTCTGAGAAATACTGCATAACCATGACTCTTTCTTCGTATGTGTTTACAGACACTGACAACACTTTCGGTGCTGGAGAATGGACGATGATGGTCTCAAATAACGAGACTGCTGACCAACAAGTTGATTCGTTCTTTTTGAGACTCGTTTACAAGTGATAACCGCGCCGCTGCACACACATTTCGAGAGAAGGGGACAGTAGAATATCACCGACCCTTTGAAATAGGGGAGGTTTGTCGCAAGAGTCGCTAAGGAGCAATTATTATGCCATCACAATGGGAAGATAAGAAAAAGCCACATCGTAACATCGTCTTCGTCGGTCACGTCGATCACGGAAAGTCGACCACTGTTGGTCGTCTTCTTCTTGACTCAGGTCACATCGAAGAACACGTTATCGAGAAGAACGAAAAACTCGCCGCAGAAGCAGGTAAGGCCGGATTCGGACTTGCGTATGTTATGGACGGTCTAAAGGAAGAGCGAGAGCGTGGAATTACCATCGACGTCGCTCACAAGGAGTTCTTCACTCCTAAGTACTACTGGACCATCATTGATGCACCTGGTCACCGTGATTTCGTAAAGAACATGATTACTGGAGCTTCTCAAGCGGACACAGCAGTTCTACTCTGTGCTGCTAACGACGGTGTTAACGCACAAACCAAGGAACACGCTTTCCTCGCAAAGGTTCTTGGTGTTAAGGAACTGATTGTCCACGTTAACAAGATGGACATTTCCGGTGTTGACTGGTCTGAAGACAAGTACAAGGCAGCTGTCAGCGAAGTTACTGCACTTCTCAAGATGGCTGGATTTGGTTCACAAATCGACAACATCCCAATGATTCCTGCTTCTTCATTGAAGGGCGACAACGTTTTCAAGAAGAGCGAGAACACTCCATGGTACAATGGACCAACTCTCTTCGAAGCAATTGACGCTGCTGCAATGCCAAGCAAGCCTCTTGACAAGCCACTTCGACTTCCTATCCAAGATGTCTACAAGATCTCTGGTATCGGAACTGTCCCAGTCGGTAAGATTGAAACAGGTACTCTGAACTCTGGAAAGACTGTTGTCTTCAACCCATCTCAGAAGTCTGCTGAAGTCAAGTCAATTGAAATGCACCACAC
>CAXDRT010000211.1:0-1919 GCA_963991835.1 uncultured euryarchaeote | reverse complement strand
TGTCTGGTGCCGCTCGCACAACAGAAGAACTAATGGAATTGCAACGCTTCGATTGAAACCGTCTCTCCGATGGTATCAAAGACCGAGGTCGACGAGAAGGTGTTGAGAACCATGCTACAACGTGATGACATTGCAGCAATAATCGAAGAATACGATCGAATGAAATTGCGTATTGGAATGACTGCATCTCACTCCGCTCTAGACATATGTGATGGAGGAATTGAAGAAGGATTCCCCACTGTCGCCTATTGTCAAGAAGGACGAGAAAAGACTTATTCGAAATACTTCAAAACTAAGCGTTCAAGTTCTGGACGTGTTCTTCGAGGAATGGTTGACAAAGCCATTGTTTTGCCTTCGTTCAATGATGTTATGGCAGAATCAATGCAAGCTGAAATGCGTAAGAGAAACGTCGTCTACATTCCAAACCGATCATTCACGTCCTATTCAACAATAGAAGATGTTGAAAACACATTCAAAGTACCTCTTTTTGGTTCAAGAAACATGCTCAGAATGGAAGAGAGAACCGAAGAACAAGACTACTATTGGATTCTTGACAAAGCAGGATTACCTTATCCTGAAGCCATTGAAAATCCAGAGGATATTGACTGTCTGGTCATTGTCAAACTGCATCATGCACAGAAAAAACTTGAACGTGGATTCTTTACTTGTGCTTCCTATAAGGAATATCAAGAGAAATCACAAGTCCTTCTCAAGGATGGAATCATCGATCAATCTTCGCTTGACGGTGCACGAATTGAAAAGTATGTTATTGGGCCTGTATTCAATCTGAACTTCTTTTACAGCCCATTGGCCGAACCAGGAGAACAACTTGAGTTGCTTGGAGTCGATTGGAGATTCGAGTCTTCTTTGGACGGACATGTACGATTGCCTGCTCCCCAACAAATGACCATGCCTGACAACCAGAAAATCCCAGAAATGACCGTTGTAGGTCACAACACAGCAACCATTCGAGAATCACTGCTTGAGCGTGCATTTGAACTCGGAGAGAGATTCATCAAAGCGAGTAAGGAGCACTATGACCCCGGAATCATCGGCCCATTCTGTCTTCAAACTTGTATCGATAAAGACATGAATTATTGGATTTACGATGTTGCTCCAAGATTAGGTGGTGGAACAAACGTCCACGTCAATGTTGGCCATCCATACGGAAACGCATTGTGGAGAAAGCCAATGAGCAGTGGCCGAAGAATCGCAATGGAACTGAGAATGGCTGCTGAACAAGATAGGCTTCTCGAAGTTCTTACTTGATCTCAAACAGGATCATAAAACGACGGAAATGAAGGTATGTGTACAAGAGTAGCGTATGCATCGACCGACTGCAAGCCCTACGTATTCTCACATGATGCTATGGGTGACGGATGACCCGTTGTATTTTACAATCAAATTCTAAATCTAATCTGTTTGATGACATAAGTAACTGTAGAAACAAGAAGCAACAAGCCGGATATTGTCAAGCAGAACTCTGCTATTCCACGATCTATGGCATCCTCCCAACTCTCATCATTTCCATCATCAATTAAAATTAATCCTGCACCAATTGCAAATATAATAGACAATGATAGTAGTGTAATTACCACTTTTCCTGGCCTAAGTGAAGTAGTGATGATTTTAGCTTCATCTTCAAACTCGAATTCGTTTTTGCAATAAGGGCAATCAAACAATCCTGATGCCACGTCTTCTAATTCAACATCTTTTCCACAGTGGGGACATTGAATCACGGCCATGGCAGAACGAGTCATTGCATTGGAATAAGGTTTGAGCAATTTTTCAATTCAAAGGGCTCCCCTTCATACACCCACCCATAACAACAGTACCCTTGCCATTATTCTTCTTCAGTAATTTTTCCATTTCTAAAATAGGACCACATAGCGAAAGGAATAGACCAAAAGAAGCCCCCT
>CAXDRT010000210.1:0-1939 GCA_963991835.1 uncultured euryarchaeote | reverse complement strand
CTCCAGTACCGGAATCAATCTTCATTGATGCCGTGGAACAAGTCGTACAGGCTAACATCGATTACCTCCCACCGATGGGTCGAGGTGCAATGTATGTACGGCCATTGTTGATGGGAAGCGGTCCCGTTCTGGGTGTTGCCCCTGCTCCTAGTTATTCCTTCATGGTCTACGTTACACCAGTTGGACCATATTTCAAAGGTGGAATGAAAGCCATTGACTTGCTTATCTCTGATGAATTCCACCGAGCTGCTCCTGGCGGTTCTGGTGGCGTAAAAGCGATTGGAAACTATGCACCAGGTATGATGCCAAGCAGGATTGCAAAATCCAAAGGTTATGCAGAAGTCATCTATCTTGACGCTCGAACAAGCACCTACATCGAAGAGGTTGGCGCTGCGAATTTCTTCTGTGTCAAGGACAATGTCCTCTACACACCCGAATTGACAGGGACCATTCTTCCAGGAATCACCCGAGCATCGATTATTGCCTTAGCACGACACCTTGGATATGATGTTCATGAGGAAAAAGTCAGTTCTGAATTCGCAATGAGTGCTGATGAAGCATTCTGTTGTGGAACTGCAGCGGTCATTTCTCCAATCGGTTCAATCACCCATGAAGACAGGAAAGTGACCTACGGAGATGGACGTCCTGGAATCATGACCACAACTCTGTATGATATGCTGACAGGAATACAGAACGAAAAGGAAGAGGACATCTTTGGATGGCTTCACGAAGTACCCCTTTGATGGAATAATTATCAGGGCTGAAGAGCCCTAGATATCGTCAATTCTTGTAATTTTGAATACAGAAGATGTCACGTTTGTAAGGCCTCGATCCTTCTCGTCATCTAAATCGATTTTCTCTAAGCAATCTATCTCAAAGCCTTCAGAAAATAGATCTCTTACATGATCATCATGCAAAGCAAACGGTGGCCCTTGCATTTGTTCCTGTGGATAGGCGAAGGTGATGAGTAAGCCAACTGCACCTAATTTTGTCTGCTTGCGAATCTGGTCAACGTAGTCTTTCCTATCTGATGGGCTAATCGCAATCAAAGCAGCTCGATCGTACCAGGCATCTGCTTGAATTAATCCCGCATCAAGGTCCAAGACATTTCCATGAAAGATGGTAAAAGGTTGGCTTGAGTATTTTGTATGCTTCCCTATTTCTACGGACTCATATTTCAACTCATTTTCTGTAAAAAATGTCTTTACTGCTTGTTCAACCATGTCTATTCCAACAACAGTGTAACCCTGCTTTGCCAACCAAAGCATATCCAAAGATTTACCACACAATGGAACCAAAACATTAGCGTCTTCAACCGCATTTATTTTTGGCCAGTGTTTTAGCAACAAATCGTTGAACATTTTTCGATGCCAACCAATTTTTTGGCTTCGCCAGCGATTATGCCAAAATTCCATGTTACGTCCACTTTGATGCATTTTTTAATTCTTCTTTCAGTGCAGATTAATCGAATTGAATAATTTTCAGAGGGCTCCAAATGGCCATTGAAACCGATTCTAAAATACGCCAGCACTTCTCAATGAGAAGAACGCAATAACTCCACAAACAACGTAAATAAGAATTCCAATTGGTCCTCTTTTGAATTTTGAAGATGGTTTGAAACCGAGAACAGGCTCTGCTTTGTTTGCAAGATCTTCTTCTATCTCTCCAAGGGACTTCATATTCGGCCTAAAATGAGCCATTTGAAAAATATTCCTAGGAAATCTCCTTTCAAAGTAACCATCTTCTCTTAATTCACTTCAACGATTCTTGTATAACCACATGGGTGCTCTCTATATCCAATAGGACTACAAGGGGGACTCCTTGCAAATGATACTCGTTGAGATTACGGTTCAATATGATCCACTACGAATCGCTTTGTACTCTGCCTCTTTGTTGAAAAAAATTACACTGAGTATCCTAAGTGCATACGGAATCATTC
>CAXDRT010000209.1:0-1956 GCA_963991835.1 uncultured euryarchaeote | reverse complement strand
CTTCTTTGGCTCGCCCATCGCTCCCTTTGAAGCCAAGACGCCCTCCGAGTCCAGCATCAGGATTGACGACAATACCAATACGCATATCCATACCCAGTACGCCCTCATTTTCAATCATTGCTCATAGCCAAGGGGAAAAATGAATTGGATGGTATGCAATAAACCGATGTCTTGAAGTTCTCTAAAGCGATGGGAATACATGGTCAAAGAATCGGCTCCCGACGAAATCCTTCTCGATGACATCATGGAAGAAAGTATGAAAAATATCGGAAAAGGAGAAACTGCTCCAGTGAAAGAGGAATCTACGGAAGAAGAAACTCCAGAGCAGAGTCCATTAAATCCTCAATTTGGTTTCAAACTTGAACCTGTTCAAGCACAAGAAGAAATCATTGTTGCTCCAGAGAAAGAAGAAGAAGTTCCTAAGAAAAAACAAGTTATTCTCGACAAACCGTCACAGAGTATGGATGATGACATCATCGTTGATTGGTAAATTTAATCGGCGGTTTCATGAAGAAGACCGTCAACCAGTGGTTACGGGGCGAGTCTATGTCGATGGTCAATGTAACCCTGCCTGATGGAACAGTCAATGAATACGCAGCAGGAATCACTGCTGGTGAAGTTGTCATTGACGCCCTTGGAAAGAAGCATGGATGTCTAGCTGCTCGTATTGACGGTATTGAGAAGGACTTCTCGGCATCTCTCAATAGCGACTGCAGCGTTGAGGGTATTCTCGCTTCTAGTAATGAGGGAATGTATATCCTACGTCACAGCGCAGCCCACTTACTTGCTCAGGCAGTTATGGAAATTTATCCAGATGCGAAACCAACCATTGGACCACCCGTTGATCGTGGATTCTACTACGATTTTGCAATGGAACCAATTGCTGTAAGTGACCTCAAGGCTATCGAAAAGAAAATGCATGAACTGGCACGACGGAACCTCCAGCTTGAGAGAATTGAACTTGAGGAACAGGAACTTCGTGATCATTTCAAGTCAAATAAATACAAGATTGAAATTATTGATGATAAGTTGGAGGATGGTGATGGTTCGACCATTTACAAGCAAGGCGAATGGTACGACTTGTGTCTTGGACCCCACGTACCCAGCACTGCTAAGTTGATGTTTAGTCGACTCACATCCGTTTCCTCTGCCTACTGGAGAGGCGATCAGTCTCGAGAACAATTGGTTCGAATTTATGGAATCGTAGAGCCAACAAAAGATGCTCTCAAGGCAACATTGAATCGAATGGAGCAAGCAAAACTTCGAGATCATCGTAAACTTGGGAAGGATTTGCAATTGTTCCATGTTGATGAAGAAGTCGGACAAGGACTGATCCTGTGGACTCCTCGGGGAGCTATTATCCGTCAAGAGTTGCAAAATTTCATTTCGTATCATCTCCGTCGACAAGGCTACGATCAAGTGTTTACCCCACACATCGGTAAACTCGATTTGTATCGTAAATCTGGACATTTCCCATATTACCAGGAAAGCCAATATCCACCACTTGTTGAACGTGATTTAATGAAAAAGTTGGCTGATGAAGGCTGCTCGTGTTCAGAATTATCGAACATGATGAACAGTGGTGACATCGACGGCTATATGCTGAAACCGATGAACTGTCCGCATCACGTCAAAATCTATGCTTCTCAAGCACGCTCATACCGTGATTTGCCATTGAGACTCGCTGAGTTTGGTACTGTTTATCGATGGGAGCAATCCGGTGAGATTTCAGGTATGACCCGTGTCCGTGGATTCACCCAAGACGATGCTCACCTCTTCGTTACCGAAGACCAAATCGGAGACGAAGTTATGGGTTGTATCGAACTCGTACAAACTATTTTTGATGTTCTTGGAATGCATGATTATCGTGTTCGCGTCGGTTTGAGAGACCCGAACTCCGACAAATATGTTGGAGATTCTGACCGCTGGGATCGAGCAGAAGAAGCATGTCGTGCT
>CAXDRT010000208.1:0-2103 GCA_963991835.1 uncultured euryarchaeote | reverse complement strand
TTTTTCAAGCAGAAGACGGCATACGAGATCTAGTACGGTCTCGTGGGCTCGGAGATGTGTATAAGAGACAGGGTGAAGATAGGAACAACTGCCCGTGCTCTTCTCCAAGGATTGTGAAATCTGAGAGACTTGCAGCGAGAGCAGAAACACCGACGACAGGGCCAAGAACAAGACTAACCACTGGAACTCTTCCACTGCATTGGACAAGCCTGTCGAGGAGTTCTCCAGTTCCTGCAAGTGCATCGATTCCATCGTGAGCACGTTGACCACCACCATCCCAAACACAAACCAGTGGTGTCTTTGTTCGTTCAGCCATTTCGACGAGTTTAGCAATCTTCTTTGCATGCATCTCGCCCATTGAGCCTCCATGAACGCTGAAGTCTTGAGCAAAGCAATGGACCCTTCTTCCATCGATGGTTCCATGTCCAGTTACAACCCCGTCTCCGAGTGTTTCGTGCAGGAACATGTTGTGGTCTGTTGTTCGATGCGTAACAAATGTGTCAACTTCGATGAATGAATCGGGATCTAAGAGCATTCCAATACGGTCTCTTGCAGTACCTCTTCCTCCGGCACGAATGGCTTCCTGTGCCTTTAATCCACCACCCAATCGTGCTCTCTCTCGGCGTGAGCGAAGTTCGCTTACAGGGTCGCCAGTAGGAGTCGCCATGAACAGATGAGGGGCGAAGAGGTTCTTCATCGAATCGCTTAATCTCTTATCTGATAGACTTCTTCTCCGAAGAGATTCGAAGTAAGTATTTCTTCAACATTTTTGTTTGTTGAAAGAGCATAATGCAACTTAACAATCGCAGCTTCAGGTGAAGTAGTAATACCATGCCCAAGAATTCCCATCTCTTTCTGAATTCTTCCTTTTGAGTAGACATTCATGTCCACTGGCCCATGAATGCATTGATTCACAATCAAGACTGGTATATTCTTGTCAATTGCGTTTTGAAGTGAGGATCTCAGTTCCAAATTCTGAGGCGCATCTTCGTTAGGATTTTCAATGGGTACATGACCTAAACCTGTGCCATGAAGGACCATTGCATCAACCATTGATTCTACGGCCGCATCTATTTCTGCAGGGAGAAGCCATGGTCCTGACATAAATTGACGAATCGATACGTCTGTTTTGAATCGAGTCGCTGTCGTTGTAGCCTCACGTTCTGTCAGATTCATTCTGTTTGATTCATAATGTTCGCTTAGAGTGATATTTATCGAACCTTCATCGATTGTTACTGTAGCGAGTGGTTGAGTATTCACCGGCCTGAAAGCATCTCGGCGACTTGAGTGGAGTTTCCGAACACCTGTTGCTGCATGAATTGAACATGCTCCATCATCACTTGTGCGATGCATTGCAACGACAACACAATCCGATAGGTTTCCATTTGGAGAAGGTCCTTGAGCAGCCCAAGTAACTGCTGCGATAAGGTTCTGGGCTGCATCTGATGATGCACGATCACTGGATCTTTGAGAGCCTACGAAGGCAATTCGTCCTGGCGTCTTTTGACCATCACCACACCATGCATAGGCAACTGCTGATGATGAGATGTGAAGTGTATCTGTTCCGTGAGTTACAACGACTCCGTCACAACCTTGTTCGAATGCCTTTTCGGTTGCATCGATAATTTGATTCCAGTGGATTGGACGAATGTCCTCGCTGAACATGTTTCCAATCTTGTGCGCATCTATGTTTGCAATTTGTTGTAATTCAGGAACATGATGGACCAATTCAGAGGGTTCAAATTGAGCAGTCACAGCTCCTGTGACGTAATCGACCTTCGAAGCAATTGTTCCTCCTGTATGTATGATACGTACTGATGGGAGATTGGGATTATGTGGAGGTTGAGTCTGTTCTGTAGGAGTTGTATCCTCCTTGACTAGGGATTCAATGACGTGGGTTTGCTTGGTTGGATGGCTTAGATTGTAGCCATTTGGTAATTTTACAGTGACGTGTTGCTCTACTGCAGATGGTAAAATCACGCCTTCAATAATCGTGTCTCCAGAGAGGGTTTCAAGTCGAAGTTTTACCCTTGACCCTACTTCAGGTGCTTCAGCCATGATGGTTGCTGTGCAGCCAAGCCCTTCAACGCTACGATGGTGGTG
>CAXDRT010000207.1:0-2164 GCA_963991835.1 uncultured euryarchaeote | reverse complement strand
TACGAGATCTAGTACGGTCTCGTGGGCTCGGAGATGTGTATAAGAGACAGTCCCCTACCATATCGAAGCCTGAAACCACCTGGTTGCTGAGGGCCACCAAATATCGGCCGTCCAGCGATGATGTCTTTCATAAATATGTCAATCGGTTTCACTTTTCGACTCTTGAATGCATCAGGATCGCCCGAACCCTCCTCGTCTTTGCCTTTGGAGGCAAATTTAGAGATAAAATCCCATCCAGGTACCTTTAGTCGTTCAGTATGTTTCTGAATTTTAGGGGCTTTTAGACACATACCTTCTCCGATAACCAGCAGCACACCACCGCGAATTCTCGCTTCGTCGATGTTTCGAACACGCCCATAACCCGCACATTCGATTGATTCGGTGGATTCCCCATTGATCATCACTGGGCAAGCACGAACGATTTCTTCAATTTCTTTAGGAGAAGGTCTGTACTGAAGATTCCCTCGATACAGCCCGAATTCTTCCTTAACACGTTCAACTTCTCCATCGCTTGGAATGTAAGGTCCGACCTTAAGTTCTCGACGAATCATGTCAGCAATGAGTACAGCTAGAGCTTGGGCAGTACCTCCTGCAGCACGAATTGGTCCCGCGAAGTGAACTGAAACGAAAGGAGATCCATCCAAATTGTTCAACAAGCGAACCTCGCTGATACCTTCAAGTGGCGCGACCAAAACCGCTTCTGTTAGAATTGCAAGACCTACTCGAAGCCCTACATCGATCGATTTGACCATATCATATCCTTGTTCACGAAATCCCTTCGCTACACGCTGAGCCATGATAATCGATGTCGTTTCACGGTCATGCTCAGCAAGCATTTCTCGAATGTCATCAGCGACAGGATAGGATTCAAGATGTTCAATAAGCAACTTCTCAGTCCTGCTTGCAAGGTCACTCGCTCTTGGAATTTCAACAAATGGTTTCGGGTCAAGATTTTGTTGCCTTGCTTCTTCTGCTATTCTGTAGGCATAGTCGGCATTTTCATCGAGTAGATTTTGATATTGCTCCATCTCTTTCTCGAGACGGGCAACATCGACCCCAATTAAAGGGTCAAGAGTCGTCGTTGCTCGAGTTTCTTCCACCAACTTACGACCCCCAAACAGCCCTTCAATGTCGAGACTTTATGATGCAATCGGAAGACGATTTTGCTTCAACGCAAGCCGAACATTCATGCGGTAGATGCACCACGATTGAACCATGAGCGTTCATCCTTCACTGAAATCTATGCCAGAATGGGAGCGCTTGGTTGAATTGGTTCGAGAACTTGCTTTCCTTGACGGAGGTTCTGATGACGCCTTTACACTTGCATCTGGGCGCAACTCGCGCTGGTTCTTCGACATGAAGCCAGTGATGATGCATACCGAATCGGCGCAACTTCTCTCAACGTTGTTTAATCATCGTCTCGATGAACTTGATCCTGTCTTTGTAGGTGGTCTTGAATTGGGAGCAGTACCGTTAACAGCCATCGTTATCACAGGTTCTGAAAGCGAGAAGCGCAAAGGATTCATGGTGCGAAAATCTCCAAAGGGAAGAGGTGGCAGAAAGACCAACAATCCCCCTGGTATTGAAGGAGCATCGATTGCAGGAGGAGGAAATGTCGTCATCCTCGAAGATGTGACAACAACAGGGGGCTCTTCGATTAAAGCCGTTGAACGAATCCATGAAAACACATCATGCAAGGTCATTGCAGTCATCAGTATTCTCGACAGAGAAGAAGGCGGTGTCGAAGCGTTTGCAGAGGCAGGCATTCCTTTCGAAAGCATTCTTTCAAGATCGGACATTACCAACTAGGTGGGCTGCATGGAAGTCCTTGTTCCCTCCCAACAAGAAGCGATACATTCGCCAGTTGCAGATGCAACAATGAACGATCTTGCGTTCTATCATGCGAGTGAAGGAAAGCCCCTTGCTACGCCATGGCAAGTAGCAATGGTTCGGGCGAAATCCGTTGCAGAATTTACTCTTCCGCGTGGCGTTCTTCTTGACTGCGCATGTGGTTCAGGTATCCAATTAGCGGCGTATGCCTCCCAGCTGAAAATGCCTGCACTGGGGATTGAATTAGATCGAAATCGGGCAATTGCAAGCTGTTTGAATCTGAATACAATAGCAAAACGATTCCAGACATACGATCAGGGCTGGCATCGCCGAT
>CAXDRT010000206.1:0-2207 GCA_963991835.1 uncultured euryarchaeote | reverse complement strand
GCTCTAGTACGGTCTCGTGGGCTCGGAGATGTGTATAAGAGACAGAATCGAAGAAATGAAGCGTCGTCTGCTTGAGAGAAACCGTGAATATGAATCGCTTCGACGACGTGAGCGTCGACTTCACACGGATGTCTTTGAGCGAGACGAACGTATCCAACAAATGTCACTCACCATCACAGATCTTGAAGCTGCACTAACTGACCGCGTTGCTGAAATCAGAGAATTGGAATCTCAAAATCAAGTCGCTATGCAAGAAGTGGACAGTGTTCGCAGAGGCGAAAGAACTCGAGAAGTTGTAGGTCGTGTCTTTGCTGATTCACTTTCATTGGTTCGAGGGCATGATGCCCGTGAAGCCAAGAGAGAAGCATATGCGAACACACCTGATGTTGAGCGTACACTTTCTACCCCTTCTCCTGATGATATGCAACACTTAGCAGAAGGTGGACGCGTCGAACTTGATGTTCACGAAGGTGAATTGCCTACTGGCATGGACGTCGATGAAGCAAGGCCTCCATCACCTGGTGGTAGTGGCGATCCTGTGCTCTTTGATGAAGAATCAGAGAATGCTGATGAGTGAGTGTAATTGCTCTCTCAAACTCTCGAGTGAATCATGTTCTTCCGTGATAGTTCCTGTAACAATGTAGTCTGCACCAGCGTTTGCTGCAGTCAATAGCTGCTCTGGAGTTCGAATTCCTCCACCGACAATAAGTATGCATTTGCTGGACGATTTAGCAGTCTGAATAAGATCCGCTTGAACAGGGTCTGATGCACCTGAACCTGCTTCAAGATAGATTGTTGAGAATCCATACATTTCAGCTGTTTTACAATAGGCCGATAGAGCCGTATGGTCTGTTGGTTGGATGAGTGTTGCATCTCCTACTTCACCGACCTTTCCGCCTGGAGCGCAAACAATGTATCCTGTTGAGATCGGTTTTATGCCGTATTCATCGATAAGAGGGGCTCCTGCAAGTTGTTCGTCGATCAGAAAGCGACGAATTTTGCTATTCATGAGCATCATGAAGAGAATTCCGTCGGCGCGGCTCGACATAGCATGCGCTCCACCAGGGAACAGAATTACTGGAACATTCCACATTGCTTCATTTGCATCTGGGTGTTGGCTTGCAGCAAAAATTCGTAGTTCTAATGCTTCTTGTATTGCTTGGCATGTTGCATGGACAAGTTCGTCACCAGTGTTGGTTGAACCGCCAACAAATATTGCTGATGTGCCGCATTCAACTGCTACTAAAGCTCGATTAGCTGCTACTTGTGGAGACTGTTTATCGGGATCGATGAGCGTAATATGTCTCGTTTTCCCCTTCTGAGGGGGAAGCATAGGTGATTCATTGTCCCACATTACCCAACACCCTCTGTCTACCTGTAGTCGACTCGGTTGGTAAAGGATTTCATTCAGATGAAAGTTTTCTGATGTCTGCTGCGACGCTTTCTGAGTCCCACTCTGATTGTAGCCACTGTACTCTGACATCTCGGTCTACATCCACAAGAACTGCATGTACTGTCTGCGTTACTGTATAATTCATCAAATGGATTGAACAACGAGCAAGAGAATCTGTCAGATTCGCAGATACCTCGACAGAGGTGCCGAAGGAGGCCCAAACCGATTCAATCATTTCAAGTTCTGAATTGATATTGCTTACAGTAAGATGTGGCCATTCAACGCTGTTGTTTTGTTTGTAATGGTAAAGTCGGCTGCTGTCATCGTGCCATGGATCTGTAGTAATGGTGAGGAGAGAGACTCTTTTCTGTTCTTGTTCTGAAAGAAGGTTGTATGTTTCATTCATTGATGCGGTTAAATCATCACACCCATCGATACAAGATGTGTGAATAAAACCGACCATGATTACATCTGAATCTACCATTGAAAGATTAAATCTGTCCCCTGAGTCATCGAATAATTCGAACGTTGCAACACTCTTTGGCTCCATTGTCTTTCCATAGAAGCCAGTTGTACCAATACATCCAGAACAAAGCATTGTGATTGTAAGGAAAGCAATCAAAGCGCGCATAATTTCACTTCTTACGGCGTTTTAATGCAGCGCTAATTAGTGCCAAGAAGAGAAGTGTAAAACTTAGATCAAACATGACTTCTTCAATTTCATACTCATCGATGAGATAGTCGATTTCGGGTGTGAATGAGTAGAGTAGAGCTCCGCCACCAGGAGGGCCTCCTCCGCCACCAGGGCCGCCAC
>CAXDRT010000205.1:0-2261 GCA_963991835.1 uncultured euryarchaeote | reverse complement strand
GTACTATTGATTTCGTTTCCAATATCGTGAGGGATATGGAATACTGAACTTGTTGAACGTGGACCGAGCATGCTGTTGTTCACAGGTTGAACGAACCATCGAACACTTTGGTTTGTGTTGAGATCTGTCGAAGGTTGGAAGGTCAGACTTTGCAAATCGAACATAGAGGCGTGGACACGTGAATCATACGTGGTGAAACCTTCCATGATGTCAGAAGCATCATTTTGAAGGAAGACTTTCCAATCATCAATATTTGCTGAATTGGAATGAGTCCAACTCAAGACTGGACGAGTGTCTGGTTCTGGAACGTGTGTCGAGAGATTCCATGCCATATTTCCATCCACTGGTAAAGCGTTTGCAGCCGATACGGTGGGGATTGCTGATGTCCCTACAGTCCATGTGAGATTGAGCCATGGTCGTTGAGTGGTAAGCCCTTCTGTACTTGCAAAGGTGATCAGTGAATCAGAAGAGTCGCTCGTCATCAGAGCAATTGAAAGATATGAATCGCCGTTTGCAAGTGCTGCTTGTACGAGTTCAGTAACGTCCCAATCCATCCAATCGGCGCTTGCTGAAGTACTCAAATCGCTTAATTGGCCAACGTCATTTCCAACGGATCGACCTCCGTCCAATGTCCATGAATTCGTGCCATCATAGGTTGAATTGTTGAGGTCAGTTGTCCATGTTTGCAGAACTGGTCGAACGGCAATTTCCGTGTTCGTATCCGAACCAGCAAGAGCCCATAAATTCAATTCTGCATTTGTCACTCGAGCATTTGAAGGAGAGGGAATCTGATCAAGAGGAATCTTCAACAAAGCAGTCGATTGATAACCACTGCCGAGTTCTCCAACCTTCATTGATGTTGAAGCTGAATGATTTTGTTGTCCTTCAGTACCTCCTTCAGCCAACCATGTATCAATGAAATGTGGTATCCCTAGGCCAGGCATGGCTTCTTCATGTCGGATTTCAACCGCAGCACTTGTCGATGAAAGGTTCCATGTCGTGAGTGAAGGAATGTTGAAGTGGAAGGTTTGAGACCAATTTCCAAGTTGATTTGTTGACGATATTGTTCGCACTCGCCAGTACCATGTTTCACCAACGGTCAAGTCATTTTGAGGGTCGAATGACTTAGTAGACATATCAAAACCAGCGTTTGACCACGAGGTTTCGATACTCATATCATTGCTGTCAAATGTATCGACTGTATCGATTTGAACAGCATAGCCGCCAACGCTAATTGCACTCGAATGGGTCCAATTAAGCAGTGGTCGAAGGACTGGTTCTGGATTAATACCTGGTTGAATACTCCATGAGCCATTCAGCGGGTTTACTGGAACAGGTTCAATCGGAATCGCATTCGATCCAGGCACATAGACGAAACTCAGTTCAGGACGCTTCGCATCAACTGCGCCTCCAGTGTGGAAAAGAGCATCTCTAATCTGACCTGAACCTGCACCTATAATTCCGAGAATGAAATCGGCCGAATGGTTGTCTCTCATCGCATTTTGCATTGCAAGTGTAACGTTCCATGTAACTGATGAACTGGAAGTATAACCACTTCCAATGCTCACTGAATCAAGCAATGATGAGCGCTCGGAACCCTTTGCCCCAGTCGTGGACCATGTGTTTGAACCATCGTATGTCGCCCATGTAGCACCGTCTTCAGTCCAGTTGTTTTGTGTGCTCTCCCAGGCACCAACAGTCGGCGAACCGAATGGGAAATCGCTGAGATAGAACTCTAGATTCGCAGATTCTACAGCGTAACCATTTGGAAGGAATGTGCTTGATAGATCACATCCAAACAAGATTGTTGTTTCGGATGGAATCGTGTTGTAAGAGACCTGAAGTTCGGTTTCTTGGCCATAATTTGAACTTGGCATACCTGAATCGATGTAGGTATCTGCACATGCTGGATGGAGGTCATCGGAACTTGCATTTCCTTGCTTGAGTCTAAACTCATAACGGTCACCACCAAGCCATGTCGAATTCATATTACTAATCAAAAATGTTGAATGTGTCCAATCACCATGACGTCCGTTGGAATCGATATGAAGCATTCTCCAATTGTACATGTGGCCCGCTTCGAGGCTATCAACGCCAGTGAATGAAAAGTCTCCGTCACTTGGCAAGAAATCTGAATCAACACGTGTGTCTACATAAGCGACACGATCGTGGTATTGGCCGTCTGTTGACAATTCAAAAATCATATCATATGAGCTGGATGTGCTAGCAGACCATGTCAATGAAGGAGTCGTATTTCCTGT
>CAXDRT010000204.1:0-2397 GCA_963991835.1 uncultured euryarchaeote | reverse complement strand
AACAACCTTAGCTACCAAAAACATAATTATTGTCGAAAGTTCAAAACTTCCAACTAGAGCTCTGGCAGTTGTTTCATATCCAACCCCGATTATATGGGCATCTTCACTTAGTTCAATAGAAAGGGTACGATTAACTTTCACGACCTCGGAATTGAACCATTTGACCCAGTGAAGCACGTCCAAAAAGAAAAGGCCGATATGGCCTCGATGTGGCTGGTGTTAGGATTTGCTCTTCTGGTTACTCTCCTCATGCGATATGTATTGATGGGTGTCACCGATCCCGAAAACTCAAAAATTCTGTATATCCTTCCATTGACTTGCATCTTCCTTATTCCAACCCTGCATCGAACAATTATGCCAGAACGTTTCGTTGAACACTACGGGGGCGGGACTTGGTTCAAGGCTGCTTTCCTTCACACATTTACATTCCTAGCATTGTCCTTTTTACTCGTGAATCCACCATTCGGAGATATTGCAGCTCCTGAGTTGGCAAAATCCTGGACTGTAGTTGCTGATGATGGTGAAGCAATTGAATATCCGTTTGATGTTTCGACCAAAGGAACTACGCTGACTTGGCACACCAACGGGTCAACAACTCTTCAAGGAGATGCATGGCTATTGTTCGGCTTAATGGATAACAAAAACTCAGATGGTGCTTCTGTTGAAGTAACTCGGGAGTATCAAGCAAACGAGACGACGAGAGATGTCAATGAGTCCTACTGGTATGACAATGCTGAAGCGATTAAAAATGGAACTTCGAGTTCAAATAAAAGCGCACCAAATCTAACTCCTCATGGGGATCAAGATCAACCATTTGCAGTCTTTTTGGGAACTGATTTAGGAGAGGGCACTCACACGATTACAGTAGTCATCACTGAAGAAGGAGATCCTTGGGAAAATGTTCAGACATACCATTGGACCCTTGAGATCATCAATGTGTCTCCTTTCGATCAAGAAAGCATATCTGAATGATTCATGAGAATGGAATCGAACAACGAATCGATTTCCATTGTCACTCGTAATTCAGCGGTCATCATCTCGACTTGTTTACGTCGATATGTCCTAACCAAAGGGGCAAGAGGTGTCCATGAAAGTGCGTCAAACATTAGTCGAGTTGATTGGTTCATGTTCTTGCGTCAACTCAAAGATACTGTTACTTTCTTTCGACAGTAAATGTGAAAGTGAAAGTGAAAGATATTACGACTTGAGCATGGAGACCAAACGTGCGGTCATTGCATCAAGTTGTATCCGTTCCCCGCCCCCTTCAACAAGTCGATAATCGACTTCAGCCATTATTTGAGTGAGGTCTAATTTATCCGTTTCTGAAATGAAATCTACCCCGTACAACTCGCGGTGGAGTTGGCCAACAAAATCAGTCCCTGCCAAACCGTATCGGTCAAGAAGTTCTTGCAGCCTTCTTCGTGCAACGTGAAAACCATCTTCTCGACAAGCCATGATGTATTGGTGTAATGCTTCTGGAGGAGCAGTTGCCGATGTTTCATAGACAATCGATCTTGAGATAGTATCACTGATTGCTGCTGAAACCTGCAAAGCCGTAATTGCTCGTCTCAAATCGCCTTGAGCAATCCGAGCTAATGCCTCTGCTGCGTCATCCTCGAGGGTCACGTTCTCTTCTTTCGCAACGTGCTTAACTTGATCGAGTACATCAGCATCTGCAAGCGGACGGAATCGAAATACTGCGCATCGAGATTGAATGGGTTCGATAACCTTTGAAGAATAATTGCAAGAAAGGATAAATCGACACGTCTCTGCATATTGCTCCATGATTCGGCGTAAAGCACCCTGAGCATCATTGGTCAAAGCATCAGATTCGTCGAGGAAAATAATCTTGAATTTTGCATCACCATATGGTTGAGTTCGTGCAAATTGTTTGACCTTTGAACGTATTTTATCCAGTCCTCTTTCGTCAGAGGCATTCATTTCGAGCAGGTTGTCTCGGAAATTTTCTCCATAGACATCTTTGGTTAGGGCCATCGCTGCAGTGGTCTTTCCAGTTCCAGGCGGTCCTGCAAAGAGCAAATGAGGGAATTCCTTGTGTTCTGCATAAACCGTTAATCGGCTTACTACGGAGGCTTGGCCTCGGATTTCAGAAACACTTTGTGGCCTGTGACGCTCAACCCATAACTCGCTCATATCGACAAGAGATTGCCGAGCCTCCTTCAACATTCGGTTGCATTTTAATCAACAATTTTAGCCGCCCCCCTATGGGGGGCGCTGAGCGAATCAGTCATAACCTTCCACATCTTAGCCGAAGCGAGCGCCATGAGAACTACGTCCAATCCCAGAAATCTTTCAGCAGCCATAATCATGGTTTTGATGTTCCTACTCGCCGATTTATTTGTTCCATCAGCCTTCCCTGCTGCCGATCACCTCGAA
>CAXDRT010000203.1:0-2400 GCA_963991835.1 uncultured euryarchaeote | reverse complement strand
TCCCCTGTTCCCTCGTGAGCGATTACAAACGGTAGGGAAAGACCTGTTTCATTCCGAACATCCATTGTAACCGATGCTGCAGAATCACGATCCTGAGACGTTGTAGGAATGCTGCCATCTGGATTTTGGAATATCACCCGTAAACCTTGAGCTGTTACCTCAATATCAAGTTCGATAATGTTGTTATCAATACCGTTTATTCCATCATTCAATTCCTGAACTTGATTGCTTGTATCAAGAGAAAGTCTCAGTTTGTGGATACCCGTTGTCGAGAATTGTGTAAAGAACGAAACTGAATCAAGTGAACCTCCTTCTAAAGAGGTCCTATTTGAATCATAGAGAATTGAACCACTTGTCACATCTTCAAATTGAATTCGATATGGACCTGAGGCGAGTGTACCTTGATTATGCCATGCAAGAGAAATCGATACGAGGTCACCAACCAATGGAGTTAATGATGATGGAAGAATACTATTACTGAATGTCGTTAAATCAGCCTTTGGGATGAGAGTTGCATCTGCAGTGACAATGATTCCATAACGTTGCGAACTACCTCCGCGATGCTCTACAGTTACCATCCAATCCCCAGTTTGTGTCGTCGCACCTGCTGGAATTCGAATCCGTTCTATGTTGTTTAGAACGTCTGCAGACCCACCTGTTGTAGAGATTCCTGAGGAAAAATGATTGCCCAGATAAGTAGTGCCATCTGGTGCAATTAAAATCAAATCCAAATTATTCATGAGCCTAGATTCGGATTGAGCTGCATTAGCACTTGCTTCTGCATCACTCCATGCCAAGGTTATGTCTATGCCTTTTGACCCATCAAGATTGAAGGCATAGATCAGCGAAAACCCTGCTTGCAGTTCGCGTTCATCATCATGGAAGACGTCCAAAGCCATACCAGAGGAAGATGGGTTGAGGCTGTTTTCAAGGTCGATTTGACCCCATCCTTCCTTCCCATTTGGAATATCTGGTGTTCCCAAATCTTCTGCTCCATTGATCAATATCGCTTTTATCAGACTTGCAGATGGCTTATTGATGCCAGCAACTTCACGTAAATATTCACGGGCGAGTGCTGCGGAACCGCCAGCAACTGCAGTTGCTTGAGATGTACCACTCAGTTCCATGTACATCGATCGTCCGTTTGAGTGGGTTCCAGTACCGCAGACTGAACCAATAACGTTCTTTGCTTCTTCTGCCCGAGCAGAGCATATTCCTTCACCAGGAGCAACTAAATCAGGCTTTATTATTCCATCAAGCGTTGGACCTTCTGATTAATCTGTACTCACTGTATCATTTACGCTCGATCCAATTGAGAGAACGTTCTTTGCAGTTCCAGGTGCTGTAATTTTTGACGCTCCAGTCCCACCGTTATCACCCACTGAGAAGATTGGAAGAAGATATTTATTGTTTGAAACATATTGATCTGTAGATCTTGAATCAGCGGTATAGGCACCATAGTTTCCGTTTAGACCCCATGCGTTAACTGCAACACGAGCCGTTTTCAATTCAGCATCAGAAAGAAGGTCATAGATTGATCCCTGTCTTCCGAATACTCCTGTAGGATCGTGTTCAAGAGCGTACATGACAAGATTTGCTGCTGGTGCAACACCTGTTGCAACAGCATCACCTGTTCCATCACCAAGCACAGTCATTGCAACGTGTGTTCCATGACCACTATTGCTGTCAATAGGAGAACTATCCAAGCCAAATTGAGTGTTAATTGCAGCAACCCTGCCAACGAGATCAGGATGGTTATTATCGACCCCTGTGTCCATAACTGCGATTGTTTCACCAGAACCATCGAGATTCAAGGAAGAGGGTGCACGTACTGCGACTGCGCCTACTTCAGTAGCTGCGAGATTATTGTGAAGAGAGAGTGTAAAACTCCCATCGATGAAGAGTACATGCTGATGGAATGCTAAGGATTTAATCTGCTGATTTGAGATTCCTGCCTCATAGTGTGCCTCACACATATCCTGTGAGCACCATGCTATGTTTGCTCCTTCTTCAGCTAACCTTGCTGAGAAAAGGGCAAGAGCGTCCGCACTCAAATCATTTGAAAGGACAATTTGAACAATGGTTGCTCCGAAGACATGAGTTCCAAGTTTCATTCCAGGGGAATATTCTCCAATCCATCGTACATCGTCATGAGAATTTATTGAATCATAGTGATTCAAATTGTTCAGGCGAATTGTCCAAACAGCAGAACCATGAGGCTCAAGAATTGAAAAATCAAATTCATCAGCCATTGCTTCAACAAGAGCCCCATTATTCACATTCAATTGAAGAAGGTGAAGATTGTTTTCCGCATCAGCCCTCCAAGTCGATGGAATGAGTTCTAAGTCATTCAAAAGTGGATCAAATGAAAAACTTGCTAAATCTATGACTGGTTCGATA
>CAXDRT010000202.1:0-2458 GCA_963991835.1 uncultured euryarchaeote | reverse complement strand
ATGGCATTGAAGGTGGTGCAGAAGGTTACTCCCCAGTCAGCCCTCTTGATGTTCAAGATACTTATTATTCTGCATTTGGCATTCCACAAACAGATATCGATTGGGTCACTGGTGCAACCTCATCCTGCCCATCTTATCCCTCATTTAGCCTCGCCGATCATGCAGATACCATTGGTACTAGCACTGCAGAACACATTGTCACTGTAACATTGGACGATGCAGGAGATTGGTCCACCCTTCTCACTGAAGAATACAATGGATGGGGTGATGATTACGGCTATTACATGTCCGCATACTGTATCAATGCGAACGGTACGACATGGCTCGAAGGAGCATTTTCTCCCGCAGATTACACAGGCTTAGATATTGAGAACCCACAGACGGGTGATACATGGACAGCAAAGGACAGCAGTTGGTCTGATTGTGATGAAGAAACATCAGAAGTCGAAGTTAGGATTTATTTTGGTGACGACCGGTTTACGCTCATCGCATCTGTAAATTGATGTTCTGATCAACTACGTTTGAGCATATAAATGCCCCGCTGTGTACGCTGGCGACTACAGTGCTACGCAACAAAATGTAGTGAAGTGGATAAGTGTATAGTAAATATTCACAAGGGTTTACAATAACACCCATGTGCATGAATATTACATTAGGAGGGATAGCAGTCCGTTCTATACAACCCTACCGTTGCGTAGTGGGTGTGAACTGCAATATGCATCAGTTCGATGAAGCGGCTGACGCTTCTTCAGATACTTCCTCTTCTTGAGGTCCATTCCAATGAAGAACACCGCTTAAAGCCAGCAAGCCCCAAAGTAAGAGAGGCGGGGCAAGTTCAATATCAAAATTAAATTTATACAAGAAAGGTGGAGCGAGTTCAGCACTGAAATCAAATGAATCCCCTGGTGTCATAGCGATCATGGCAATAAGCCAAACGAACACAGCTCCAGATACAACCGCAGTCATACGCGATAATGACGTCCCTTCGGTAAAGAAATAGATGCTGAGCAAGACGACTGTGTTCAGCAATCCAAAAGATGCTGAGGTAAAGTAAGATGAATCCATGTCCGCCTGCATAAGCGGCACTAATCCACCAAACAATGTGTGAGGGATAGCGACGATGATCAACCAGACTTTTGGATTGAGGATACTTCGAATATCAAGGTCAAGTATTTGTTTCAAATTCATTTCATCAACTCCTCAAATTCCTTTGATTCTTTGGGAAGTTCGGCTCTTTTATTCGAAGTGCTCACTCTGTTAAGGCCGAACACAAGACTCAATGTGAAAGAAATTACCAACAGAACAAGGACTGCAGAAGTGCTCAATGAAATGGTATCTTTGTCGTTACTGCTACTGGAATCATCGTTGCTGTCAGTAGGTGCTGCGGAAGAAAGCCCAGCATTCTTTGGATAGAGGTCAAGAATATCGATAAAACCGTCGTTATCATCATCAATGTCTCGATTGTCGCCAATGCCATCGCCATCAAAGTCAGCAGATTCGCTAAAGTTCAGCGGGAACAAATCCAATGCATCGATAACGCCATCACCGTCATCATCAGTATCTGTGACATCTGCAAGCCCATCTCCATCGTAGTCAGAGCCAAAGTTTGAGTCCCTTGGGAATGCATCATTTTCGTCTAAAATGCCATCATTATCGTCATCGGTATCGGTGTTGTCACCGATTCCATCTCCGTCATGGTCATTCCATTCACTGCTGTTCAAAGGAAAGGCATCCAGAACGTCATCAACACCATCGTTATCATCATCGGAATCGGCATTATCGCCAACAGCATCGCCATCAAAGTTGGATTGTTCATTTGCATCCATTGGATAGTAGTCTTCAGTATCGACAACGCCGTCGTTGTCGTCATCCAAGTCTTCATCATCTGAAAATCCATCATTATCGTTATCGAGAACGATCTCGATGTTCTGTTCTGTATTATCGTCATCGGTGTCGTCTATTCCGTCGTTATCATCATCAGTATCGGCATTATCTCCAATACCATCTCCGTCGTTATCTCGGGTTTCATTGGGATCTTTTGGAAAAGCGTCGGTTGAATCTGACATGCCGTCGTTATCATCGTCCGTATCGGCATTATCGCCGATTCCGTCTCCATCAAAATCATATTGTTCTGTAGAATCCTTCGGGAAGGCGTCATCAGCATCGAGCACGCCGTCGTTATCGTCATCTGGGTCGGCATTATCACCCAAGAAATCACCATCGGTGTTCAGTTGTTCTGAAGCATCTTTGGGGAAAGCGTCGCTGTCATCGTTGACCCCGTCGTCGTCATCATCGACATCGGCATTGTCGCCAATTCCATCACCATCGAAGTCTTCACTTTCACTGGCATCAAATGGAAATGCGTCATTGACGTCATTCACCCCATCATCATCATCGTCATTATCTGCGTCATCATTTACGCCATCGCCGTCGAAATCAGCTGTCTCTTATACACATC
>CAXDRT010000201.1:0-2464 GCA_963991835.1 uncultured euryarchaeote | reverse complement strand
ACAGATGAGCCGACGCATGATGTTACTTTCAGCACCCATTATATGAACACGTGTTCTTTCGGTTCAGTCTTTGAGGCCATCTAAGAAATCATCACTTAAGTCATCAATAATTTTCTTACCTTTTGGCCATGCCCAGCTAATAGCTGCAACCATCCCTAAAAGAGGTGCATAACGATACGTTAGAGCAGAGCAAGCATCGGAAGCTCCCGATAGTACATCGACTTCCGAAAGCAAACTACCTGCTTCATCCTCACATGAAAAATCAGCAAGTGCAACACCGCTTGAAGGAACGATAGCTGCAATGCTGTACACGAGAATTGCTGTAGAGAGTAAGGTGCACCATACGAGCCGCTCTTTACCAGGATCGAGTAATTTCTTTTTGCTCTTTAACACGATGAGCATAGGGGCTGATAGTACCAAACAAAAAATCGCAAAAGGCCAACCAATTGCCTCAGAAAATTCTGCTATTTCAAGTGGATTAGCAACAAGAATTGCTGAACCGCCCATTGCGATAAAGAGACCTGGCGCCACGTTGCCAGTTCGGGCAAGGAAATAACAGGACAGCGGTGCAATGAACAGTTGTCCAGTTACAAATATTGCTAGAATCCAATCTAAATTGTCAGGTAATCCCCATGTTGTCATCGCACTTGCATAGGATGATTCATCGGCCATTGTATAGGCCATCCCTGGCACAATAATTGCCAGAGAAAGTAACCATTTGACTGGATTATTTTGAATATCCGAAAGGAGGGTATCTTCATCAGAGAAGGTTTCTATCACATCATCTAAAATATATTCATCGCTCATAGTATCACCATTTATTTTTCATCCTCAATGTAGTCATCTAGGTCTTTATCGGCAGACAGAGACATTTCTTGTTGACGCGTAACTCCTTTGCGGAAGTAATGATCTGAACCTTGATCTTTCTTCTTCCGTTGAGGTAAATGTTTCAAGGCTTCTAATCCATCATCAAGTCCAACAAAACTCATTGCCCTACGGACTTTTGTTCCGAGAAGTGTCAATAGACCACCACCGACGACTCCAGTACCTCCAACAACAGCAACTGTTGTAACATCATCTGGATCTATGAAAGGCTCGTCCTCATCCTCTGAAGACGTATTGTCGTCATTGCTGTTAACACAAATTGGACAATCCTCAGCTTCTTCATCATCTGCACAACCGTTGCTATTTAAATCTGAAGAATTTGATACAAATGAATACGGGCACTTGTCAAGATTCGAAGTGTTTTCAACATTCAAAGGTACAAGATTTGATACACCATCTCCATCAATATCTCCGTCACAAGCATCACCTTGGGCATCTCCATCAAGATTGGTCTGATCTGTATTTGAGACGAAAATACAGTTGTCATTTAGATTTTTAATTCCATCGTTATCTGTATCATTTGGATGATCATCAC
This sequence comes from uncultured euryarchaeote, assembly GCA_963991835.1. Lineage (GTDB taxonomy): Archaea > Thermoplasmatota > Poseidoniia > Poseidoniales > Poseidoniaceae > MGIIa-L2. The sequence goes on along the minus strand of CAXDRT010000201.1, from coordinate 1,044 downwards.
ACCCGAGTGGTATTCCATCATCATCAGTATCATTACTGTCATCAAATCCTTGACATTTGTCATTGGAATCAACCACTCCATCGTTATCCCAGTCCTGTGGATAATTATCACAATCATTTGGAATACCGTCATTATCTGAATCTTGACTATTATTTCCAACACAATTGTCCACACTATCAAGAACACCATCGTTATCAGAATCTGGAGCAGTATTATTTTGTGAGTCTATACAACCATCGCCATTGAGGTCGAATCCAGTGGAATTCTCAAATGGACAGTTGTCAGATCCTAGGAAATCAATTGGAACATTGTTTGCCACACCATCATTGTCAGCATCGTTATCACAAGCATCCCCAATTCCATCGTCATCAAAGTCCACTTGTCTAAGATTCCAATGATTTGGACAATTGTCATTTACATCCAAGATTGTATCAGAATCAAGGTCTTGATCACCAGGGGTTAAGGCGTTGGAATCATATGAATCCCAAATGCCATCACCATCTGTATCATGTGAGTAAACATTCCCTATAATGTAAGATCCTTGAGTATTAGCTCCAAAGATGGAGGTCTGTGAACCATAATCATTAGCAATTGTATAACTCGAGGAGGGATTGAGTGGTAAACTCAAGGTTGCAGGATTTGAAAAATCATTCAAGTCGATTAAGAGATCACCTTCAACCACGTTCATTGAACCATTAGATCCAGTCGAATTTGTCCATGAAAGAGATATTGGAGAGGGGCTCGTCCAAGAAGCAAGGATATGTGTCCCCATTGTAGCACCGTGAATAAATCCTCTAGGAATGAACTGGGGATGTGAACCAGAGGTGAATATTTTGTCAGTCGTCCCTTCGTCTACGTTCACAATCGTCAGAGGTAATGATGCGCCTTCACTCATACTTTGTTTCACCATGTACGTTAGTTGGCCGTCGACCACAATGGCATCAAGAATGTGTTCGTCCTTGTTTGATTCGCCGTTCAAATCCAGTGCGTTACTTGAAAGAGCATCGTAAGTGAGTGCATCAATTCCCCATGCCAATGGGTTCA
>CAXDRT010000200.1:0-2504 GCA_963991835.1 uncultured euryarchaeote | reverse complement strand
GTTAAAGACATCAGAACAGGTAATACTGCGTACACTAACCAGGGAGATCCTGATGAATTCATAGCCTTTGGTGATGTATATTTCATAGCAAACGATGGAACCCATGGGGAGGAATTGTGGAAGAGCGATGGAACTGAATCAGGCACGGTGATGGTCAAGGATATCAATTCAGGCTTAGATAGCAGCTCTCCCAGCCAACTCATAGTCGTGGACAATGTTTTGTATTTCGAAGCGGATGTTGGAACAAACGGTTGCCAATTATGGAAAAGCGATGGAACAGAAACTGGCACGGTGATGGTTGACAGCAACAGTACCCATAATTGTGGGAGTGATTATTTGAATTTCGGAAGTTCACTCTATTTTAGAGCAGATCAGACGACAAACAGCAACGTTTCAGGCTGGGTTTCCGATGGAACACCAGATAGGACGAATATGATTGATGGCTTCAATGGCAGTGAATCAGTAGTCGATACTAATTGGTGGCTATTTGTTCATGGAACCAGTCTGTATATGCAGGTGAACTTAGCATCAGGACAAGTATTATTGGTGAAGATTTCAATTTAATCTCCATTATCAATACTTACGCGTTCAAATGAATGTAATCTGGTGAAGTGGATAAATGAATAGCATATGTCCACGAGGGCTTACCAATAACACCCTCATGCATGAATGGACGAGATGACTCAAAGGGAGCCCTCTCCGATGCTAATTAGTCAGACCTTTTGCCAATCGGTACCGTTCCACCAGTACGTGCTTCCATCCGGCCTGCGAAGCCAGGTATGACCTTGCTCGTCCGTCCATTGATTATCAACGATAGCTGGTTCGGAGGCTTCTGCCTCAGAGGTTGAATCTTCGTTGTAACCCCGTTCAATCTCTGCAACATTCTCCTCGGAGATTTGCAGTGACGTTGCGAGGGCATTGAGCATCACTCGCTCTTGTTCTGTCACGATGTTGTCTTCCATTGCAGCAGCGTAGGATTCGAGATACGTGGTTTCAGCTTCAGAATAGGCCGAAACAAGAATCCGTCCGGAAAATCTGTCGGCTATTTGCATGACAGGTTTTCGAACAAGGAGAATGGTCCCTCCGAGAAGAACACCTCCGACCACCCCTGGAAACGGCAAGAGCCCTTCAACAGCTTCACTGCCGATCAGGAACAGAATTGCACCAATACCAGTCAGTATCGCCGTACTGAAGGTCTTTCTCAATCGTTCATCGATTCCCAAAACCGTGTCCTTCATCATTGCATGAACGAACATCATGGCCTCGAAGGCGATTGGAAGAGAGAGTAAATATCCATTCAATATCATGGAGTAGCCAAACAATTTCCCTTGAAGCGTAGCCCCCATGTATTGAACGGTGTAAGAGTCCACGAACAGATTTGATCCGTCTTTTATTGGATTGAGCATAGGGCTGATGAAGAAAAGCATCATGAAGAAAAGCGTCGTTCCGATCACCTTGCCCAAGAATCCGATGTAAAGGGACCTCGACGTCAGGCTCTTCGAGGAATCTGCATTCTCAGCGTTGTTGTATTCCTTCATTGAAGTACGCATGACGAACAAAGCGAGAATCGAAATCAAGTACGACAGGGCGACAAGAAGGAAACCAATCTCACCGCCGTTAGCTACTGGAAAAGAATACACGCCTTCACACGTGCCAATGGACGTCAACATGTCGTCCATGATTCCAATTTGGCTTCCAACAACAACATCGATGGTTGGTGCCGCTCCAATCGCACTGCATTCGATGAATGCGAAGTTCTGAGTGACGTGTGCGGGATTGTTCTGCAAGATCTGAATTCCCATGTACACCGTCGTAAGGATTACGGGCATGTACCATGCATACTTCTGCAAAACAGGGCGGTAGAGGAATCTCAGAATGTTTACTCTGAAATATATTGGAAAACAGAGATACATTAGTATTGAGGTGATGTGGGCGGCTTGGAATATGTTGCCCCTGAACAAGGTAGTGTATTGCGACAACCACCACCAATCAAAGTAATCAGCTGGCAGCAGTGAGGGAATCATGTACGATGCCTTCAGGCCCTCTGCAATCAGCAAAATAGCGATGAAACGGTTGTCCATCTCTTTGGGAGCAGCCCTCCAGACCAGCAAGCTGAGCGAAGCCATCCAAACAAGGGCAATCAGGCCAATAATAGCCGGGAAAATTGATCCCAAACCGTAGGTCCCTTCTGCCCCAAACTGGGAAGTATAATACTCAACTAGACTCGGCATAAAGGTTCTCACAGTTGGCAAGATATTAGGAGATTTCCATACAAGAAGGCAGGAAGATGTCCCCCCATAAGTATGCATTCACAAGTGGCAGCTCCTTGTGTATACTGACGAGCACAATGGCACCCATTGCTCAGAACAACTTTGTTGTTTTTTACTCCCCACAAATCGATCCCAATACAACGGTTTCGTAAAGTGGACGTGCCGAGATTTGAACTCGGGGCCTCTACCATGCCAAGGTATCGTTGTTCAAAGTGATCTACACGCCCATAAGGG
>CAXDRT010000199.1:0-2528 GCA_963991835.1 uncultured euryarchaeote | reverse complement strand
ACAGGGTTTACTCGAAGCTGGAATTAGGGCTGTGCGAACAGGCCGTCCAGTCAAAGTAAGAGAATCGCTGCGTGAAGCAACACTTGATGCCCAACTCGAACAACATCCAAAACAGGATGAGATTGCAATTATTCGAGAGGAGAACGATGAAGTGCAGCGCGCATTGTCGAAACTGAAGGGTCGAGAAAAAGGCCTGGCGCACAGAGATATTCAATACAATAAGAAAGAAATCCGCCGTCTCGAGAAAGAGATGATCGCTTCAGTACTCGACAACGCTCAAGTGATTTGTTCAACGAATATAGGAACAGGCCATCGAGTTTTGGATCATCGACGCTTCCCCATCGTCCTCATGGACGAGGCTACTCAAGCGATTGAACCGAGTTCAATGGTTCCTATTTCCAAAGGATGTAGACAACTCATTCTTGTTGGAGATCATCGTCAACTTCCGCCAACAGTCATTTCTAATGATGCACAGGAAGGTGGCTTAGGGCGTTCTCTCTTCGAGCGATTAATCGATGTCGGAATCAAATCACACATGCTCACAGTACAATATCGAATGCACCCCGTCCTACGAGAATTCCCGAGTGCTCGATTCTATGATGACAAACTCGAGGATGGTTGTTCAGCAGAGCAACGTCCAGCTCCTGCAGGTGTGTTATGGCCAGATTGGGACCATCCGTTCGCTTTCATTCCAATTACAGGTTCAGAAATTGAAGAAGAAGAAGGTGGCAGTAGAAGCAACCCCGCTGAAGCAGCACGTATCTATGGCTTAGTACAGGAATTACTCATTCCAGGAGATATCACGCCAGACCAGATTGGAATCATTACTCCATACAGCGGACAAGTACGAGCGCTTTGCGATATATTTGATTCAAATAGGGAACGTGAACAAGGTCAACGCTATGCAGGTTTAGAAATCAACAGTGTGGATGGCTATCAAGGCCGAGAAAAGGAAGTCATCATCTTCTCAGCAGTCCGTTCTAATCCAGACGGAATCGTTGGTTTCCTCAGTGATCGCCGACGATTAAACGTTGCAATTACACGTGCGAAACGTGGCTTAATTGTCCTTGGAGATCCACAAACGCTCCGGTATGATCCAACATGGCGTTCATGGCTAGATTGGGCAGAAGAACGCGGTCTTTTTGCTTGGCATTTGGTTAATGACTGATACGCAAGTTCAACAATAAACAGAGAATGGCAACACCATGGCGGACAGCCCAGTCACCGTATATCAAGGCGGAACACTTGCACAGCAAGCGTTGTCGAATGCTCCTGAGGGCATGCTTATCGCTCCTGTATGGAGAAGAGTGACTGCGTTTGCCCTCGATGTCGTAGCAGTCTCTCTCGTTCTCCATCTTCTGAGCCGTTTTACATTTCTTGAGGTCCTCATAAGTTGGTCTTATCTCCAAGAAAATACACGTTATGCGCTCTCTTTCGTAATGACATGGGTGATTTTCTTTACCTCGCTGTGGATGTATTGGAAATACACGGGCCGTGCTTATGGTCGTTCATTAGGACAACGTGCTCTAAGGATCGCAATCGTTCACGATAACGGAACGTTGCTCGAACTTCATCACTTTGGCCCACGTGCTTTCGATAAACTACGATACATGATTCCAATCATTGGAGTAATCTGGTTTGGCATGAGGGATATTTTACGTGCCCGTTCGAAAGCTGCAGAGTATCGTACTTCTGTCGATGTGAACAATCACACAGTTGCTGCAGTTGATTGGTCTTTGCCGAGCGACACGCGCTTGAATTTAAAGTGAAGAACAGTATACGATGGATAGGTGGGCCCCGTGACTGAAGAACATATTGTGACTGCGGGCTCATTAACAGCATTCCTGCAATCGGTAAGAATGGAAATCGATGATGATGACGAGGATATCGTTGAAGTCTTTATCGATTTAACCAATGAGTCTGCTATTCCAGTCGGCGGGCTGACTGCAACAATCAAGACAAGTACAGGGTCTACCATCGAGCCAAAAAGTGGTGTGACATCCATTGGTCCTGGGTTAACTCGATCGTTTTCCTTTGCATTCAAACTCAGTGACGGAAACTGGTCTTTCTCACTAAATGGACAGGGACAAACATTGTCCCTAGGTCCATACGAAGATGATTTTGAGTTCCAGCAAGCGAAGGGAAGAAAACCTGGAAACGCGATTGGATCAAGTCTTTTCATGGGTGCTTTCGACAACAATCTTGACGACTTTGGTAATGTACAAGAAAGGGAACTCATCGATCCAAATCAAGTTCAGATGAGTACATTTTTTGGTGAAAATTCTGAAGGGGGCTCAACAAAAATCAGTTCGTTTGCAAATGTCGAGGAAGACGGTCCTCGGACACCTCCTTGGGAGAAATCCAAAACAGAAGCAAATACTTCGGATGCACTCCTTTCAGCACCTCTTTCTACACCTCCAGTCAAGGAAGAACAACCTCCAATCGATCTCCTTACATTCTGTCTCTTATACACATCTCCGAGCCCACGAGACCGTACTAGATCTCGTATGCCGTCTTCTGCTTGAAAA
>CAXDRT010000198.1:0-2571 GCA_963991835.1 uncultured euryarchaeote | reverse complement strand
CCACGGTTCGCAACCAAGACACGTCGAATCATCGTCACACCTCATTCTGGTTTCCAATCCGCAGGCCGCTTTTCTAAGAATGAGGACAGCCCTTCTTGGCCTTCTCTTGAACCACGCATTCTACTTGTGAAATCAAGTGTCCAGTTGCGAAGAGATTCATCATCACCTGTCCATCGGTCAAATCCAACACTGAGTTCCTTTGCAAGCGTTGCTGCACTTGGTCCAGTGGTGAGAACTTCTGAAATGATTGAGGCAATAGCTTCTGAAAACGCATCTTGATCATCGACAACTCGTTCAATAAATCCGATACGAAGGGCTTCTTCTGCTTTGATTCGACTCGCTTGCATAGCCAAACGTCGGAAGTTAGCTGAACCGACTCTTCGGTACACGTAAGGGCCGATAACTGCTGGGAGAATACCCAACTTCGCTTCAGAGAGTGCAATTTTAACATCCTGAGTTCCTATCACATAATCAAGGCAAGCGATTAATCCCGCACCTCCACCAAGAGCAACACCCTGTATTGCTCCGATTGTGAAACATGGATGTGACCACAATCCATTGAAGAGTCGATCGAGACGTTCGCTGTCCTTTCTGTTCTCTTCGGGAGTGTTTGCGCCAGCATCTCGCATCATGTTGATGTCAGCACCTGCACAGAAGTGACGCCCATTTCCTGAAAGAACCAGAGTTCGTAGGTATTGATTTCCATTCGAATCAAGCAATGCGTCTTGACGCCCAGCACTTCGTTCAGCAGTCCATTCAAATATCTCAATCAATTCTGTGATCATCGTCACATTCATGGCATTATATTTGTCCTCTCGGGCTAATTCAACACGTGCTGAACTCCCATCTACAATCAAGGAAACGAGTGTTGTTTCGGGGGGATTATCCATCGTTATCATTCTAAAAACCTCAATTGTAATTTTAAATTTTCAATTGGAATTTACATTCTGAAAATTCCGTATTTTCCTTCTGGCATTGGCGCATTTCGAGCAGAAGCAAGACAAAGCCCGAGGACATCTCTGGTATCTCGAGGATCGATGATGCCATCATCCCATAAACGAGCAGTGGAATAGTAAGGAGATCCTTCACGCTCATACTTCTCAAGGATTGGAGAGCGGAACTCATCGAGTTCCTCTCCGTCCATAGGGAGAAGACCTTCTCGAGCGCGTTGATCCTGTTTTACAGTCGTCAATACATCCGCAGCTTGTGGGCCTCCCATGACTGAGATTCTGCTGTTTGGCCACATGAAAAGGAAACGAGGGTCGTATGCACGACCGCACATACCGTAATTTCCTGCTCCATGAGAGCCTCCAACGATAATCGTGAACTTTGGTACATTGACGCACGACACTGCTGTAACGAGTTTAGCACCATCTTTGGCAATACCGCCTGCTTCGTAGGCCTTTCCAACCATGAAGCCAGTAATATTCTGAAGGAAGACCAGAGGGATGCCTCGCTGACCGCACAACTCAACAAAGTGTGCGCCTTTGACAGATGATTCCGAAAAGAGGATTCCGTTGTTGGCTACAATCCCAACTTTATGCCCATGGATATGAGCAAAACCACAGATAAGTGTCGTCCCATATCGTGATTTGAATTCATGGAATCGTGAACCATCAACAATACGAGAAATGATTTCACGTACATCGATTGGCGTACGGTTGTCGCTTGGAATCAAACCAAGTAAATCCTCAACATCGTGCGCAGGAGGTTCAGGGTCTTGAGTTGCAGCTGGTGCAAGGGTGCGTGGCCCGAGGTTTTCCACAACGTTTCGAACCATACGTAATGCTTCGGATTCATCTTCAGCATAATGATCTGCAACACCTGATTGTACTGTGTGGACTTCAGCTCCACCCAATTCTTCTGCTGTTACTTCCTCCCCTGTCGCAGCCTTGACTAATGGGGGCCCTGCTAGGAAGATGGTTCCGTTTCCTTTGACGATAATTGACTCATCGCTCATTGCTGGAACATATGCCCCACCTGCTGTACATGAGCCGAGGACTGCAGCAACCTGAGGTATGCCATCTCCTGACATCTTGGCCTGGTTGCGGAATATACGTCCAAAATGACCGATGTCTGGGAATACCTCGTCTTGCATAGGAAGGAAGGCACCGCCTGAATCAACAAGATAGATGCATGGGAGATGGTTCTCATGAGCAACTGTTTGAGCACGAATGTGTTTCTTGACAGTCATTGGATAATACGAACCGCCTTTGACAGTTGCATCATTTGCGACAAAGAGAACTTCACGCCCATGAACACTACCAATTCCAGTCACAATGCCAGCAGAGTGAGCACGCCCATCATACAACTCATATGCTGCTAATGGAGAGAGTTCAAGAAAAGCCGTTCCAGGGTCGATAATACGCTCAATACGCTCACGTGCAAGCATCTTGTTTCGACTTCGATGACGAGCAACGTACTTTTCGCCACCACCATTACTGACAACATCAAGACGTTCTCGCAGAGTTTCAATCAATGCGAGATTGTGTTCTCGACGTGCAGAGAAATCAGGATCAGCTTTGTTTACTCGTGTCGGAAGTCGATCCATCCCTGCCACCTATTGCAGAC
>CAXDRT010000197.1:0-2601 GCA_963991835.1 uncultured euryarchaeote | reverse complement strand
GTACGACAACGAGCCGTTAGCCTTGAATCATGCGCTTTGCTCGCATCATCATGGGCCGCACGATTCACATCGAAGAAGCCCGCGATAATCTCGACCCTGATCAGTTGAAAATGAAACTGGAAACAGAAGGCTGCGGAGCAATTGTCTCCTTTTTAGGAATCACTCGAGAGACAGAAGGTGATGCTGAAGTATACGCCTTGGAATTCGACGCATGGCAAGAACATCTTGGCGGCGTACTACACGATTTAGCGAACCAAGCATGTGATCTCTATGGGATATCTTCGGTTGCTATGGCTCATCGAACAGGCAGTGTTGGGCCAGGCGAGCCTATTGTGAGCATACATGTAGCAAGCCCTCATCGAAAAGAAGCATTCCAAGCTTGCGAATGGCTCATCGATGAACTCAAGAAGCAGGCGCCTCTATGGAAGCGTGAAGTAACCTCCAAAGGATCGAATTGGAAAGCAGGACTGGGATGAATATGTCAAAAGAAATTCAAGGTATCGTCGAAATTGGAAACAAACCAATCGTTGAGAGAAAGGCTACTGCTACTGGAGTACTTCATCTACAAGAAGCAACCAAAAACGCCATTGTCGAAAAGAAAGTCAAGAAAGGTGATGTACTGGAAGCATCCACAATTGCTGCAATTCAGGCTGTGAAGGAAACTCCTCGAATTATTCCTCACTGCCATCCAATACCTCTGGAAGGGTGTAAAGTGGATTGGGTTTGGGAAAATACATCACTTCGATGTACTGTTCATGTTTCTGCTCATTACAAAACGGGAATCGAAATGGAAGCACTTACTGGCGTTAGTGCAGGACTACTCTGTGTTCTTGACATGATTAAATCCTTAGAAAAGGATGAGAATGGGCAATACCCTCATGCATCCATCAGCGACATACGTGTGTTAGAGAAAATCAAGCGATAGACGGCGTTTAACCCATTTACATCAAATCTTGAAGAAACCTTAGTATCATAGGTCGCACTTAAACCAAAGGTGCTCGCGCCTTAGACTGCTGGGGCACCCCTGGCGGTGTAGAGTTATGGATGAGACCCCCCTGTTTGAAACGTTTGAATTAAATGCGAATCTTCATGATCGCTTAGATGCTATTGGCTACAAGAACGCAACCCCCGTTCAGGCATTGGCAATCCCTCCTGCTATCGAAGGACGTGATGTTCTTGCAACAGCAAGAACAGGTACTGGGAAAACCGCTGCGTTTGTTTTACCCATCCTCCAAACAGGACGCCCTGGAGTTATCATCTGCCCAACTCGTGAACTTGCTCTTCAGGTTGTTACCGAAGTTGAACGATTAAGTGGGCTTGCAGAAAGTGCAATTCCGTTGATTGGTGGAGCATCAATGAAGAAACAAATTCAAGAATTACAAGATTTCCCTGATGCTATACTTGTTGCAACTCCTGGCCGTATTTGCGACCACATCGATCGAGGAAACATCAATCTGTACGACAGAGACATTCTTGTCCTTGACGAAGCAGATGAAATGCTGAGTATGGGATTTGCAGATGATTTGGAGTACATTGTTGAGAGAATGCACCCAGAGCATCAAACGCTTCTCTTCTCTGCAACAATGCCAAAACAAATTCGTAAACTTGCAGGTAGGATTCTCAAAGACCCGGTTACAATTCAGGCATCTGGAGAAAAGGACAGACCTCCTTCATTGGTTGATCAATACCTTATGATCTGTAAAATGAGTAACCGTATCCAAGCAATGGAACGACTCCTCCTTGCATGGAAACCAGAAGCGACGATGATCTTCTGTAAAACACGTAACCGTGTCGAAATCGTTGCAGATGCTCTACGACCAGAAGGAGCTGAAGCGATTCATGGTGGTATGTCTCAAGCAGAACGTACCAGAGTCATGGGGAGATTCCGTGAAGGTCGTACAAACTTACTCGTAGCAACAGACGTTGCATCCAGAGGTATTGACGTCGACCGTGTCGATCTTATTATTCAGGACGACTTACCAAGCGATGATGACACATACATCCACCGCGTTGGACGAACTGGGCGTGCTGGACGAACTGGACGTAGCGTACTCATGATCGGAAACAGAGCAACACGCCACGTTTCTCGAATGGAGAAAAAGGTTGGAAAGTTGACAAAAATGGATGTTCCATCTCAAGGCGATATCGATGCCCTTCGATTGGTTCGAATGCTTGATGAACTTGTTGAAATTGAACCTGCAGGAAATGCTCGAGAAGTTCTTGACGAAGCAATCGAGCGTGGAATGGAGCCAGAAGACATTGCAATGAAAGCGATGACAATGTTACTCAGTTCAAAAGCACCAGGCGGAGAAAAAGCACCAGTTGAAACCAACACACGTGATAATGGCCCAAAGGCTGCGCTTGTCCTCGGACTTGGCGGTATGGATGGTATCTCTGCTGGCGCAGTTGCTGGTATGTTGTACAAGGTTGGGAATCTTCCAGACAACTGTGTTGGACGAATCGAAATGCTCGACAAGATTACCGCTGTCGAACTTCCAGAATCAATGATTGATCAGTTGGTCACAGACCTTCAAGAAGAAAAGGTTGGGCGTAGATTCGTTCGACCACGAAAGAGTGACGACTGGACATTCGCTCCTGAAG
>CAXDRT010000196.1:0-2670 GCA_963991835.1 uncultured euryarchaeote | reverse complement strand
GAGCCAACAAGTTTGATCATTCCAGTCATTCTTCGTAGGAAATTAATCATTACTTGACGGCCGAGACCAACAAGTACCGTCACGATGATCATCAAAATCAGCAAGCCTATCATCAATCCACTGAGACCAGATATAACTGCGGATGTTCCAAGAGTTCCAAGGAAAATCACGAATGGAAGTACTGCAGCGGCAGTGCAATCGATGGATGCAGCAGCATAACCAATACCGTAAAGGTACATGTTTCTACGTGGTGTGAAGGTTTCATCCATTTCTGTCGTTGACCATCGATCAACCAGTTTTTGAACGAATCCAAGTAAATGGGAAGTGATACCAAGGAGCATAATTGTACCGAGAATCACAAGAAGTAATGCAATACCGATCGCAATGATATGGATTAATCCAGACTTGGCAAATGCTTCACCCATTGCGAAAGCAAGCAGACCTATGAGGATGAAGAATGTCCACATTCCTAATCCTGCGAGTGTTCCAATAACCCATGATGATGGCATTTTAGCTTTCAATTTCCCTTCTTCGATCAGTTCATCCTCTCGGGCACCGAGACTGAGATAATACGAAATGAAACCTGGTAAAACAGGGAACGCACATGGTGAGAAGTAAACTAGGATGGATAGAATCATTCCAAGAACAAAGACTGCAACAAAGGACGTTGAGGGTTCTTCCCAAGCGATTCGGTCCGACATTGTAATCGAAACATTTCCTGTCAAAGCAGATTCAACTGATGAATCGAATTCACCCCATCCTTCAACAGGAGTACCTGTAGTCTGTTTCTCAATGATGTAACCTTCAACATCGATGACCATTACCACAGGGATTTGTCCAGTACCTGCAGTTGTGAATAGCCGAACAGGATCTGCAGTACTACCATCCTCAAGAGTTGCAGCCTGCTCTGAACCAAAGCCTGTTGGGTACAACGGAACGGTATATTCACCACCTGATTCATTGAGATAACTCACAGATTCATCATACCATGAGCCGTATCCAAGAATATGTAATCCAACACCATTCTCTTCGGCTAAGGCCTCCCAAGCATCCATGTTTTCCTCAATGTGTCCCTGGACATAATGACAATTTGAGCAATCGTGAGCCATCATGTCAAAAATAATCACATCACCTCGAAGAGACGAGGTGCTAATTAGACCATTTTCATCTGCGATAACTGATTCTACACCTGTTCTATTCAACGAGTCGAACACGATATCTGGGAGAGGTGCAGGGTCTGCATCAGACTCAAAAATGTCATCAATACTATCGAATAGAGTCAATCCTGCAAAGGCAATTGTCCCAAACATAATCACGGCTATGCCGAAAGCCTTCCACGTCTCAGCACGCTTGAAAACGTCCCAGTCAGCTTGTTGGAGTAGGCCCATAGTATTACCAAAGACTGGATGCAAATGAATCTAATGGAGTCAATCCTCAATTTCCAACTGATACATAATTCGATTCATAGATGGTGTTTCCATTCATAGAATCAATAATTTTTACCCTTACCTCACAAACGGAAGAGTCACCACAGAGATCATCAGAACCTTCACTTAGAGTAATTGTTTCAGCAAAGCTCCATCTGTTATCTCCATCATCCGTAAGATGGCAATTATTTCCAATAGTCTCAGTAGGATTTGTACATTGAATATAAGCTCCATCATTTACTGACAACTGTAAGTTCACTGTAGCCCAGTCCAAATCATCTCCCGAACTCAATTGAACATAGACTAATGATTCATTTGAGGCACTTGAAAGACTCGTATCCGCATCTATTACATCAAAATCATAGAACGAAAAAGTATCATCGATATTGCTTTCAGCAAGGCTTGTTGCCCAAAGCCAGAATGTAAGAGTTGTATCTGCAAAGGTGGAATCCCCACAACCTGGTGCAAGTGTTCCCACTATGCTGTTCGAGAGACTTGCATCAAGTGAAGAGAACAAGTCAGTCACCGAAGAAGGAAGAGTTGTTGGATCATCTACGTCAATTTCCCCACCTTCCTCCTCATAAGCAATCATCAATACAGTGGCCTCTTGCATCAAATCCATATGCGGCTCATCGCTCAAAAGTAGACAAGTCATTGCCCCTAATTCTGAGTAAATTGCCTCGTTATAGACAACCGCTCCATTCCCATCTGCAGCAATGTAAAGGTTGAGTAAGTTTTCAACACCATTCGAAGTGATGTTATTTTCTGCACCTTCTGTTTCGTCTTCACCGCCTGCACAATCCTCTTCTCCGTCATTGACCCAACTGCTATCAATCACATCGCCCGAATCGCAAACGAAAACAGCATTAATACCGGTTACATTAAGATGAATATATGGTACTCCAGATTGCTCAGAGAGTATACTTGTCATCTCAACATCCTCTTCCTCACTGGCAGGTAATTCCTCATAGACACACGAGTCAAGAATAATCAAACTCCCAGATGCATCTTGCTCTGAGTCCTGTACATATTCTTCAGCCTCCTCCGATGACTCGTAACAGTCTTCCATCTCCAAGAAAAAGATCGTAAAGGAATCATCAGCATTCATTTCGACACGTAGATTTAACATGACTCCGTAATACACGCCATCTAAATCTTGATTTGTGTATGTTGTCGCTTCTGTCGAGTCATCCAATAATTCTGTACATCCAGCAAGCATCATTGTGCAGGCAAGGAGAATGGC
>CAXDRT010000195.1:0-2684 GCA_963991835.1 uncultured euryarchaeote | reverse complement strand
GAGTTTGGGCTTGAGCAATGTCAGGATGCTTCGCGGGTGAGTGGAAGTTGCTGTTAGGCCTCCTTGACGAGTTGCGTCCCATTCCTCAACACCAGTTCCAAGTCCAAGGCTGAGAAGATCGCCCTTTACTTTCAATCCGCCATGCATATGGATTTCATCCCATGTTCCGAATCCGGCCATGGTTTCCATAATACGAGGGTTCTCTTCTCCTCCACCACGCTTTTGCAGAAGAGCGAGGAGTTGCTTTTCATTCAGCATTGTTGCAGGAAGTTCGGGCATGTTCTCTGGCCATTCAAGACGTTGATGCGTCATAGCCACGAATGTTTGAATGTCGAGTTTGTCATCAGGATATCTCTGAGCATGAATTTCTGTTAACAGCCTTGTTTTTCGAGCAATACGATGAGCGACAGTAGCGTGGCTGTGCATTGTTCCATTGTTTCGGTGTTGGATGAATTCACCATCCTCTTTGACTTCGAATCGTCCCGACCAATGTTTTTGTTCAACGACGAGAACAACAGAACCTGAAATTAAGATCAAATCGATTTCTCTTCGTCCCCCATCAGGGTCAGGTATGCGAACAGAGCCATGTACTGACCAGTTGTTTTTGCGTCCAGCAGCCCGAGTTAACTTCTCAAGTCGTAATTCAGAATTGTCTCCAGCTTGATGAATCTCATCGACGGGCTGTTTCAAACACCGTCTGCGCCAGAGATTCCATCGTTGTTTGAATCCCAACCAATCACCTGAGTAATGAATCAACAGAGTCTACAATCAGAGAAGGCCTTTGTTCAGCACCTTCAGGGAGTTGGTTCACATCATCCATCGTAGCTTCACCTGATAGAACGAGAATACCCATGCAACCGGCTCGGTTTGCCATTGCAATATCTGTGTAAAGGCGATCACCAACCATTGCACATTCCTCAGGCTTCAAACCCAAGGCTTCGATTCGATGCAGAATCATCCCAGCATTTGGTTTTCCAGAAATATGTACTGGATCAACCCCCGTTGTTGCTTTGAAAAGAGCGAGGAATGCACCGACATCGGGCAATCCTCCGTCGGGTGAAGGACAAACCATATCGGGGTGTGAAGCCATCAAAGGAACTCCAGCATGAAGATGCAGGCTTGCAGTTTCCAACTTCTCATACGTGGTTTCAGTATCGTATCCTAGAACAACATATTCTGGCTTCAGTGAACGCGTTGCAATTCCTTCTGCTTCAAGCATTTTGCACATTCCTTCTGTACCGACACAATACGTTTTTGTTATGTTGTTCTTGTGCAACCATGCTAAACAATCGTGTGTTGATAGAAGGACATCATCAGCAGTTGCAGGAATCCCCATTCCACCAAGCTTTTTGACGTATTGAGAAACACTTCTCGATGAATTATTCGAGAGGAAAAAGCGTTGAACACCCTGTTCATCACAACGATTCAGGAATTCAAGAGCCCCATGAATGAGGTTTCCACCAAGATATATTGTCCCGTCAAGGTCGAGAAAAACCGCCTTAATGCCGTCGAGAGATGCTCCCATGTTGTGCTCTTAGAACATCAAGGTCTTGAACATGAACCATGGAGAGTGAAGATTTTCTTGCGCTTCTTTGCTTGCAATCATTTCCGTCATCATTTCCTGAAGTGCTGGCTTTTTACCTGCCTTTCCAACAAACCAATTGAGCAGCCAAGAGCGACGTGAAAGAGATTGCATACGATAACTGTTGGTTAATTCCTTACCAAGCGTAGACCAAACTTCTTCTTGATATTCCATTGGAGTTTTCCCTTCGAGGATATGACGCGCAGCGATTTCGCCCGTAACAAGAGCATTTCCAACCCCTTCTCCAGAAAAAGGATCGATAAGGCTCGCAGCATCTCCAACCAACCATGCCCCTCTCATTGCCATTCTTCGTGGCTGGAGTTTCTGCTTCTTTCGCGGAGATCCGAATGGAAGTTGCCACCCCTTTGCAGTTCCTTTTACTAAGGATGCATCAGCAAACCGTTCTTTGAATTGAGGATGATTAGCGATTATATCGCGTTGCAGTGCTTTGAGCTTCTTCGATTGTTTAGACATGAGATGCATAACCATGCCACAACCAACATTGACTCTTCCATCGCCGAGTGGGAACATCCAGAAGTATCCAGGAATGATATCATCGACGAAATGAATTTCGATGTCACCTATGTTCCCCTCACATCCTTTGACACCATCCCAATACTCTCGATATCCACCACAGTAATGCTTTCTGTCAACCATCACTTCGTTGTAAGTATCCACGACCAATGCTGTCGCAACAGGGCAACGATATCCTGCTGCACCAACGATTGCTGGTGCTTTGTATTCGAGAACATCGCCCTTTCGACCTCCAATTCGGAGACGGACTCCAGAAGCAAATCGATCATCCTTGGAACCATCCCCTGGATCATTTCCATCATTGAATAAAACATCGAGAACATCTGCGCCCTGTAAGACAGAACCTCCGTTTTCTCGAACAAGATGTTGAACTCGATCGAACAGAAGATGGTCGAACTGTTCTCTTGGGAGTGAATATCCAGCCTCTAATCGAGCAACATCCTCTTCAGGCAAAGGAACCCGAACTTCTTTGCCATTTGGGCTTGAGAAAAGAATCCCATTGACTCGGAAATGCGGCGTCCCCTCGAGAGTTTCTTTGACACCCAACGCTTTGACGTGCGAGAGTGAC
>CAXDRT010000194.1:0-2724 GCA_963991835.1 uncultured euryarchaeote | reverse complement strand
GTTCTGAATTGAGTTCTGGTGTCATCAAAATCTATTCTACATAAAGAGCATTTGCCGCCCTTAAGTCCGATGGGTCTGTCGTCACATGGGGGGATTCAAGTTATGGAGGCGACAGCAGTTCAGTCAGTTCAGAATTTAGTTCTGGCATCATCAGCTTCTCGGCTCAATTCGCTAGCTTTGTAGTAATTGTTGAAATCGCTTAACTGATTCCTATGAATTGACAAGGGGTTATGCTCAAACCCATGTGTACAAAGATATTGTATCTAAGGGTTCGCAGTGGGTACTTCACAACGGTACGCACGAATAGGACGGACTGCAAACCCTGGTGTACAAACCGATTGTGTACAAGTGTGTTTAGCATAACCCTCGTGATCATAAGTTCACCACTTATTCACTCAAGTGAGAGGTAATAATGAGAACGGAACACCGATGTTCAATTATGCTGATTGTTGTTGTTTTGCGACCAATTTTTATTACTGGAATAGTTTATGTCCGTCAGAGCATAGCAATACACATGTGTGTGCGTGTAATCACTGCTTGTCTTCTCCTGCTGACCGTTTCCTTAGCTGGATGTATTTCAGATTCAACCGTCGAAGAAATTTCCGATCCAATTGAAGAAATTTCCGACCCAATTGACGAGGTTACAGAAGCAGTGGAAGTTTTGGGGTGCATGGATCAGACAGCATTGAATTATGACGCGGAAGCTACAAACGATTCCAAATTATGCCTTTCCATGGAACAACTCATTCAAGCAGAAGATGTATTCTGGAACTCATGGAGTAAAGACGCTATTGACAATTTAACTGAGCCGGTTGGCTATCGCTTAATGGTCGATGAAAGCATCACATGGGGAGATGGTGGAGAGAACATTACCAATCGCAGCATGGTGGTGCAAGAGGTATTCGCTTCAGATTATTACAATCAAGAAATCGAATATCGGGGATGTGTCAATCCAAACACGAGGGCGACGAACTCGGATAATTCAACAAAGATGGAGTGTATAAATTGGGATTGTGAGGAGTGGTGCGAGTGTGCCATCGGTCCTGGTGGTGACAGCGACTACAACGATGTAGCCGTAAGGTGGAACTGCCATTATTCAAGTCAGACCGTCTTTGACAACGCCGTTCAAGTCGAGAATTTCAATGATGGCGAATGGGATAATTATTCAATGGAAACAGCATCAACTTATGATGAATTTAGGGGCAATCTTGAACACGGCCCAGGGGTCAGAAGTTCTTCAGGGTATGGATCCGCTATTGCAGCAGAAACATCCGCTCGTTCGGAAGACATTAACTCAGTAGATGTTGAGAACGATGAGGCGCTTCTTGCCATGGGCTTCCCAACCTTGGATCAAGTAGAGTTTGAAGATGTAATTTTTCGCGTCATAGAAACATCTCTTGAAGGAGATAATTCTCAACAAATTCACTACTTAGGCAAGAACAACGCCACGGACACCCATGTTGAAATCATGGGTGAAATGACCGAAGATGGATTTAAGATCACAGAGTACGCCAACAACAAATCAGGTGGTGGTCGTCTTAACGAAATGATATTTCAACAACGTTTAATGTCCAACAACAATGAATCTGGGACAGAGATATGCTCCATAGATTGTTCAGTGCGTACTTCCTCTAAGATAATCTTGCTTGAATCTGTAGGTTCGGAATTACGTTTTGGAGAATTTGAGTTTACAGAGCCTGTGAACAGTCGAGGAGGTAACGCCTCAACTTCATGCAGCGATACGATGAGACCGTGTTTGGCCATCCCCTTCTACTTCGAAACCATCCCACCTGTTGCAGAAGTCGACGCTGAGAACACAACTGCAAGGTCAGAAGAAGATCGCAATGGACTGAATGCTGTGAACGTCAAAGTTGTCATTGCAGGCCCAAGTGGACCCTATGGAATGGAAGGAAGTTTAGATGACTACTTCCTCGTGCTTTCTAACTGCACCTTCGATAATTTGACCACCAATGGCAGTGTGGATGCACATGACTATGATGAAGCACCATCCGCTCGTTCTGACAATGATGCAGAAACCATGGAACGTTCCGGTGTGAAAAGATCGATGTTTGGAAGCGACGGGAACAGCTGTTCCTCTGAGGTGATGGTAAGCCTCCGTGACATTGGAGATGTAACAGAGGGTGAATCTTCGGATATGGATAGTTTTGCTGAAATTGTCTCATTCATTGACTCAGATTCAAGTGGAACGTTATCAGAAGGCGACAGGTTCGAATTTGGTGATAATTTCACTGCATTATGTGATGGCCTAGACGATGACTGTGATGGATTCAATATGCTTCGATTGTATTCCAAAAGTGCTGAAAAGTACAGCGATGAAAACATCGACCTTACAGATACAAGCCGGGCAGCAGTCCACGATACTGCAATGAACAGCATCCGTACGGTTCGTGCTGTTGCTGCGGATGACAGTATGCCATTCTTAGACTCAGTCCGAACTGCCTGCTGTGGGGACCACAACACCACCAGGTCGAATCGACACACATGAACCAATAATGGCCGAATGTACCGAATGTTAGAGTATTCGAGAAATGATTCGCATACACAAGGGACCCCCTTGTAGTCCTGTACGACATCGAGGGTAGCGATGTATATGGCCCACTGAGAACCCTTGTCAACAGGCTAATTTTGTACAAGGGTGTTAGCATAAACCCTCGGGAACATATGCTGTCTGCTCATGGGCTCCACGAGATTACATTCAATCTG
>CAXDRT010000193.1:0-2744 GCA_963991835.1 uncultured euryarchaeote | reverse complement strand
GGCATACGAGATCTAGTACGGTCTCGTGGGCTCGGAGATGTGTATAAGAGACAGCAATGAAGCGAAGCACACTTATGTGGCGTTTCTCTCACAACAACTGAGCGAGATGGAACCAGAAGACGAATCCATCATCGCTCGAACGAGACGTACTCTCAAATCCCTTCCAGACCCATACGGTCACGGTTTCTCCCGCAGTGAAGATCCGTTGGCACGAACAAGAGAGGCTTGGGAAAAGAGCGAACAGTTGAGGATGAAAAGCGGAAAAATAGCAACGAATTCTTTCTTTCTTTTTTTCAGAAACATCGTCGGATTTAGCATTGCAGGTATGTCGCTTCTGTTTGTAATCAACCCCTCATTCCTGCCTTCTAATCCGCTTTTGATGCTTTCAATTTGGCTTATTCCACTTCTTGCAGCATTCGGGCCACCTATTGCAGGAAGTGAAGCCACATGGTCTGCAGCCGAAGCAAAAATCTCTCTTCGAGAACAAGGAGGAATTGGTGATGGCAGAAGACATACTCTACGCGCTCAACCAGGAATGGATCGTATTTTGGAAGGGCTGCGAGACGGGCGCCGCCAAAATAACATCAGTGCTTTTCTAGCAACAACGTCGCTTACATTGCTTTGCTTATCGACGCTGATTACACCAAAAACAGTGGCTTGGAACCTTCTTCTTCTCATCTCTATGACATCAGGTATAGGATTGAGTATTCACTCAATACTAACAACATTCTACGTTCGTCTCCAAGCCGATTCAATGCCGTTATTGATACATTACGCTCCAACGCACCATCCCACTCAACTTGGTTCTCCATTAGGAGAATTGCTCTTCGCTCACCTTGACCCAGATTCTCAAATTGAGTGGAGTTCATGGGAAGAAAGATTCACTTCCAGTATTTTACCAGGAATCGATCCGATTCAGGCGAGGGAACGTCTGCTTTTCCTTCTTCATCTTCATGCAACAGATGTTGTTTCATCAGAACACGTTATTGAATCTCTTCGTGATTTCATGCCACCAGAGACGATTGATCGTACTTTACTCCAAGAAGACTCCTTCTTTAATTGGAGATCGATTCAACGTTCTTTGGAACATGCAAGAGCTTGGCAACCAGGAGCCTTCCGTTTATTCGAGCGATTACAAAACGATCTTCTCACTGGCTCCCCGGAAATTCTTCTTTCTCCTTGGAGAATGGACATCTCTTTGGATACAATGTGTTATGATGGCTCAGGAAGTTTGTTTATTGCACTCAATAACCAAACCTTCGATTCCACACACGCTCGTGTCGAAGTGCAAGTACCTGGAGGCAAGCCAGAATCGATCAATCACAGATTCGAACTTATGCCCTGCCCTCCACCAACAAAATCTGTTAAGTTAACGCATCCCTCTGAAGATGACGTGCTTGATTGGCTGCCACGTTACCTTGAACGAACAGTTGTACTTTGGATAAACGTGGCATGGGACAAACAATTCAAGGGAGATGCGCAAGTACAGGTAACGCTTAGAGATGATGGAGAAACAGTCCTCGGCTCCCGAATAGTGCGCACATTTGTTACACCAAGAGAAAGCCATCAACGAGCGGATAGAATACGAGAACTCCTTCGTGCTCGCAGGTTTTCCGACCTCCCCATACCAGAGGCTTGAGCAGAATCAATTTCTGGTTGACCAATCGCTTTCCTTATGGCAGGGCTTCACTTCCCCTCAGATATTGGGGGTCTAATATGGAAGCATGGGACATCGTAGTACTTGGTGACGGGCCAGCAGCTCTAACTGCTGCAGCAGAATCTGCGAAAGGTGGTGCTAACGTCTTGATGATGAGTTCAACAGGATTAGGCGATGGTGGTAATGCAGCTATGAACGGGATTGCATGCCACATTCAGGAAGAAAGCAATCGCGGCCATCGCGAAGACACAATCCGAGGCGGGAACTTCCTTTCAGACCAAGACATTGTTGCTCAATATACAACAGATGCACTCCGAACAGTCGACCTTCTAGAACGTCGAGGCGTAAATTTCCGCAGGGATGCAAAGGGGATCGTGAAAGGACATCATGGGTCAGGCCATAGCAAACCTCGCCTGTGCAATGCAGGAGACGCAACAACTCGAGAATGTCAACAAGTTCTCGAAGAACAATGCATGAAACACGGCGTTACCAGAAGAGGAGATCAGATTCCCCTCGAACTGGTACATACAAATTATTCAATCAACGGAATTACAACACTCGACATGATCAATGGACGAGTTCTGACCGTACAATGCAAAGCACTGATCATTGCAGATGGTGGTTTTGAAGGTGCATTTACAACAGGCTCGACATCCCTTGGAATGGATATGGCCTATCGGGCTGGCGCTCCGCTTAGAAACATGGAATTTATCGCACACGCCCCGCTAGGTGTTGTTGGTACAAACATGATTATCCCTCAATCTATCCTCTCTGACGGGGCTGTACTTTACACTCCTTCTGGATCAGCCATTGAGATATCGCCCTCTACAATGACTTCTGAAATTTGTTCGAAGATGAACGAAGCAGGCACAACAGTGTTGGACGCACGTGAACTTGGTGAACACGGCGGTTGGTGGGCAAAGACATTTGATCAAATCAAGCAACGCCTTGGCGTCGACATGCACCTTTTTGCCTCCCATCTACCGTACGAATAAGCAAACAGCAAGAGACATAGACCCAACACAGGTAAAGACAACAACGCGAAATATAGTTTCGTATCAACCAGAAACAAATAACTGTATGCAAA
>CAXDRT010000192.1:0-2819 GCA_963991835.1 uncultured euryarchaeote | reverse complement strand
AGTATTTGATTCGAGCCATGCTGCAACTTTTTCTTCCTTACCTTCACCGACCTTAACGATCTTGAAGTCGTACTTGAGTGTCTTTCCAGCCATTGGATGGTTGTAATCGATACGAGCACGGCCAGCAGCGAGGAAAGACAAGTATCCTTGTCGTCCGCCGATGTTGACAGGAGCACCAAGATAGAGTTGGTTCGGGTCTCGGACCGCACGTCGTAGTTTGTCGATACTGATTGTTTCGATTTGTTCAGAGTCTTTCTCTCCGTACGCATCTGCAGGTGCAAGTTCGAGTTCGATGTCCTTGTTTGGCTTTGCAGCGAGAAGTGCTTCTTCAAAGCCAGGAATAAGAGAGCCAGAGCCAACAACACAAACCATTGGTTGGTATGTGCGGTTTTCTTCGTGTACTTCATGTTCCTTCGCAGTTGCTTCTTTGGTTGTCTCGATCAAATCGCCTGTTTCGCTATTGTAGAGGTCGTAATCAACGTGAATAATGTCGCCTTCTTCCATGTGTTCATCACCTGAATGCTCCGCCGACTCTGATGGCGTTCATAAGTCAATTGGCTGGAGATACTACTCTTCTTCAGCCTTAATATGAGGGGTTTGGCGTGCATCAAGGACCGTTAACCATGCCATTCCTACCATCATAATGGCCCATCCAGCCCATACTAAATGGGACGCTGGGAGGTCATAGATGATGACACGCATCCGTTGAACAGATTCTTCGCCATCGGATGAAACTTGTTGCATCATGCTTGAAGATTGAGAGCCATCAAAAATGAACACGATGTCTCCGTGAGAGCGAACCAACGTATCCACTTCGCTGCGGGGAGGGTTCGAAGAACCGTCGAATCCAATCAATCCTGGTTGAACTGTACCTATTTTTTCCCCGTCTTGATAGACGCTAATGACAGCACCTACGTATCGATCTCCAACTTCGAGACCTTCATCCTCGAGGACGATTTCTTCGAACATGTACTGATAGCCTCCATCTTCAACGAATTCTCCTCGCACCAGCGTAATGCGATG
The DNA here is from genome assembly GCA_963991835.1 of uncultured euryarchaeote. Classification (GTDB taxonomy): domain Archaea; phylum Thermoplasmatota; class Poseidoniia; order Poseidoniales; family Poseidoniaceae; genus MGIIa-L2. The sequence continues at coordinate 1,796 of CAXDRT010000192.1, read as the reverse complement.
TGAAGCATCCCCACGATCGACAAGAACGGTCGTAAACACGTGACCAATCAAGAGAAGCAAGAGACCAAAGTGAACCAAGTGAGCTGCGGGTGCTATTTTGTTGACGCCTGAGTTCTGGACTCTTCGAACGACTTCTGCAGCCATTGGAACGACCGCAACTAACACCGCAGGAAGGACCAACCATGCGATTGTTCCGCGCGAAAGGTATTCTGAAATCGGTTCGCTTGCATCACCACCTAATGCTGATGGAAGGAATGCAGCGAAAAGTATGGACACCAAAGCAACGCCTACGACAATCGAAGCAATCCGTTGAGGTGATTGATGGCGAGATGTATAGGCAAACATGGCCAAAGCAACAGCCATGATGAAGGGTGCCCCATACAACTCGTGTGCTTCGAATTGAACAGCATCAATACTTGAAATCAAGATAACGAGGGTGAGAACAAGGTACAGGCTGGTAAGGACAACTGGGGCCCACAATGCTAAGCGGAGAATGAATCGTCGAGAAAGCCAGTTTGTTGATACAGTCTCTTCTTCACCCATAACAAGCCACGGTAAAATGAAGAATCCAAGTAGAATTGCTGCTATGTACAAATCAACCAATCCAGACCACGCTGATGCGAGACACATCATTGTTCCAGCCGCACCCCATCCCCAGGCTTTGCGGGCATCATCAGCGGTATACAATGGTGCGAAAATCAAGGCATTCAGTAATGTGAAGAGGAGATCCTGTGTCAGTAAATAGGCTACGAGTGGAACAATAATCAACCAAGGTAATGAAAGATAGCCTTTGTACGACCAGAGTTCTTCATCCGAAATGAGCCTTTTTTGAGGCCATTCGACCAACGTTGGAGCAAATACAACCCCTACAAAAAACAACGCAGGAACATGTTCGTAGGATGTATAATCAAACAAGACTGCAATGGCTGCTCCGACGATTGGAATGAAGAAAAGATAGGAGATTGGCCGTTTCGTTTGTCCTTGTGTCGCTCGAATAAATACTCCACATAAAAGAAGAATAACTAGGACATAGGATACAATTTCAACACCTTCAGCTTTGTCCTTGAGGAGCAGCATTCTACTGAAGACATCTGTCGGCGGTGCACCTTCTCCTTTTACAACAAATGTGTGAACTGAAGCAGCCCAAACACCGCCTGCACGTGTAACAAGGGTTGCGAATAACGCTAGAGCACCTGCTGCCAAACCAAGTCCAGCCCACATCAACGTCGAAGTCTTACCTGGACGGGTGCGTAAATGGCCCATAAGAACCAGAGCAAGCCATGGTAGGAAGGAACCTGTTTCCACAGGATCCCAAGCCCAATAACCACCCCAATCAAGAACCATGTATGCCCAAAGTCCACCAAGACCGATACCTAAGGTTGCGATAAGAAGGCCTGGTCGTGTCTGATGAAGCATTCTCTTGTCGATGTCTTCATCATCACCACTCTGTAGAATGGAGACGGATGTCGCTGCCAATGCGATGCAGAGTGAATAGGCTAAGAAGACGAGAGGGGGGTGGATCACCATCAAGTCGGTTTGAAGGAGTTCGTTCAATCCAGAACCTCTCAGGTCGAAGGGGTTCTCTGCAAATGGATTGAGTGTCATTGCAATCAGAATGAGTAACAAGGTAAAACCATTGATTGTTACTACTGAGGAAGCAGGTCAGAGATTAGATAAATGGATAAAGTTTCATTTCAGTAATATTTCTAAGATTATGGTAGAGAAGTTATGTAGAACAGGTCAAATCAGAGTTGATAGTGCAAGGGTAAAACCTAACATTAAATTATTTGAAAACC
>CAXDRT010000191.1:0-2820 GCA_963991835.1 uncultured euryarchaeote | reverse complement strand
GTGCAAAAATTGTTGCAGAATTGCTTGTTAAGCATCCTGCCGCGAAAGCCTTTGTTCAACTTGCAGAGTCTCAGGAAAATGCGTGTGGTGATGGAGTCACTGGGTGCTTGTTATTTGCCAGTGAACTCATGCGAGAAGCTGGAAGATTGCTTGAACGAGGAATCCATCCCTTGGTTCTTGTAGAAGCCTTCCAACATTCATTAGATGAGGTGCTCAACATCCTAGATGCACGAACAATGCATATTTCTGATGCGGAAAGTCTCTCTCTGGTTGCTCAAACTGCAATGGTTGGCAAATCTGCTGAATCTGGTGGGGTCGGACTTGCAAAATTGCTTGTCGAAGCAATGGAGACTGTTCGCGAAGCTGGGAAACCTACTCGCGCAGAACACATTCGAATGGTGAAGCGGGGCCGAGATAGTCTACAAGAAACCGCTTTGATCAAGGGGATGGTTGTTGAACAGAAGTTTGATTCTGAACGTGTCCCACAAATTAAGCAGCAAGCAGGGGTACTCGCCCTAACTTGCGCATTATCCATTGAACAATCAAAGCGAGATGCTGAAATTGAAATCGAGCGCCCTGAACAGATGATTGCATTTCTTGATGCTGAAGAAGGAATTCTTGTGAAGAAAATTCAGAGCCTTGTCTCGTCTGGTGCTAAGGCTATTTTTACATCAAAAACGATTGACGATCGAATCAAACATGCCTGTTTTGATGAAGGAATCCTGGTGGTTGGGATGATGGAAGATGATGGAATAGAAGACTTGGCTGCGGCAACAAATGCTACGCTCATCAATCATTTGGATGACATCGATGCTTCCTCACTCGGATCTCTCGATAGTGCCAAAATAGAAGTTTCTGAACGGGAGGATGGCCGACGAACCCGCCTCATTATTGAGGTTGGAAACGCAGCTGGACTGGTTACCTTAGACGTTGGCGGAGGGCAAGGTGTAGCTACTGAAGAATACATTCGAGCAATGTATGACGGGCTTCGTTCTCTTGAGATGGTTATGGGAGATGGAGGGGGCCTTCTTGGTGGAGGCACATTCCATATTGCAGCAGCACTTCATCTAAGAGAATTGGCTGAAGCAACAGCAGGGCGCCATCGTCTTGCAATTGAAGCATTTTCTCGTGCCCTAGAGGCAATACCAGTTGCACTAGCAAGCAATGCTGGAGAAGACCAGATTGATACTCTGCTCAAGTTAAGGGCAGCTCATAGAAACGAATCTGTTGATTTTGGCGTATCGAAGGACGGTTCGATAGGGGAAATCAATGCCGTATTGATTCCTGCTACGACGATGTCGCATGCTCTGCAGGCGGCAACTGAAACTGCGTGTGGTCTTCTAAGAGTCGATCAGGTCATCTCTTCGCGTGGCGACTGAGCAAATGCTCTCATCACATGCTTGATAATGTGGACACAATAGAGTCTGATAACGGGTGCTTACATGGACTCGGAAAAACCACGCGCATTGTTGAGTGTATGGGACAAAACTGGAATCGTTGAATTTGCCACAGGCCTGGCTGATTTAGGGTTTGAAATCATATCAACTGGAGGTACTGCACGCACACTGAAGACTGCGGGTCTTGAAGTGAAGAGTGTTACAGATGTAACGAAGCATCCTGAAATTTTTGATGGTAGAGTCAAAACTTTGCATCCTGCTATTCATGGCCCCCTACTCGCACGTATGCAACAAGAGGATGATCGTGAAGGAATGGAAAAGTTGGGATATACGCCAATTACGTTGGTTGCCTGCAACCTTTACCCATTTACCATGGCTGCAGCACAAGACCCCCCTCTCGCCGACGATTCATTGCTCGAGATGATTGATATTGGAGGCCCTACAATGGTACGGGCTTCGGCAAAAAATCATGCGAATGTCATCGTCTGCTGCAACCCCAATGAGTACGATTCAATTCTTTCAGACTTGCAAAAGGCTGGTGGAGATCCAAGTGGAGTCCCTATGGAGAGAAGAAAGGCACTTGCATTACAAGCATACGAACATACTGCTTCCTATGACGTTGCTATTGCAAATACACTTCATTCTCGTTGGAATGGTTTGCCTGAATCGTATGAAGATGTTGGAGAACAAGCAAAACGCCATCATGCAACACTGCTTGCTTCTGCGAACAAAATGTCAACCCTGCGCTATGGTGAAAATGCTCACCAAAGTGCCTCTCTTTACGTTTCAAATGCTGCAATAGGCAGTCACTCTACGCTCGTAACTGCTCATGTGGAAGGAGGCAAAGCGATGTCATACAATAACTACTCTGATGCTGATGCCACCCTTCGATTATGCCGTTCTTTATCGACGAATGAGTGGCCGAATACCCCTCATGCATGTGTTATTGTAAAGCACAACAATCCCTGTGGAGTTGCTCTATCAGAAACACAAGTTGGATCGTTCAATGAAGCATTGGCAAGCGATCCTGAATCTGCATTCGGTTCTATTATTTGCTTCAATGAAATTGTTACGCTCGAAACAGCACAAGCAATGTCCGATCTCTTCATCGAAGTTCTGATTGCACCAGGATATGCTGATGATGCTAAAGAATACATCTTGAAGAAAGCAAATCGTCGCCTTCTTACAATCGATTCTCCGAATAATCGTCTAAGCCCATTGATGCGTGAACGCGTCCTAAAACCAATCGAGGGCGGGTGGATTGTTCAAACCGAAGAACCACCAATTATTGATTGGGCGGCGGCAAAGACCGTTACGAAGAAACAAGTAACTCAATCAGAAATTGATTCGATGAAATTTGCAGTCCGTGTTTGTGAGCAAGTCAAGTCAAATGCAATTGTCATGGTTCAAGGGCTTGCAACGG
>CAXDRT010000190.1:0-2838 GCA_963991835.1 uncultured euryarchaeote | reverse complement strand
CATCAAACGAACCGCTTGAAGGTTCATTCAAGCAAGAGGTCCCCGCATGGCGCCAAGGATTAGCGGCACCTCCTGCAGTCGATAATCTCGAAGCTGTGCTTGGTTTGGACGATGTTTCAGATGCACGCATGTTACGAGAAAGCATGCTAGTCGTGACAACAAACATTCCAGATTCACCCTCTCCAAGAGATGGTTCTTCGACATCAAATGACGAAGCTGAATCTGCAAGAATAGAAAAAATACTTCAATTGAGAAATCAAATTTGGCAATTGAAAAATTCTGATAAATTGCGCTGGCTATTCATCACCAATGATGACCTCGATCTTCATTGTGAGAAAGCACGTCGAAGGTTACTCTGGCAACTCACTTCTCGCTTTGATGTTGGCCGTGGACTCTCATTTGATGAAGACAAAGAGCGTATGTGTTGGGATGCAACAACACCGATTCCATCGTCTGAACATGGCGTCCGACGGTGGCCCGCAATTACGATGCATAGTGATGAAACCCTTGAGGCAGTACGCAAACATCCCGAACTCGACAAATACCAATGGCCTGCGCATCTAGATTTCAGGTGAGTGGATGAACTTCAAGCAAATCGCAAGTTTCGTTAAGATTGAACACACGTTGTTCTCTCTTCCGTTCGTCCTTATTGGCTATCTGATTGCATACGATCAATTCCAATCCGAACTTTCAGACACAGGCTATGGATGGCTGCGTATTGACTTGCTATGGACTTTACTTGCTGCTGTCGCAGCTCGTGGCTTAGCCATGACACTCAATCGAATCATTGACCAAGACATCGATGCTGCAAATCCCCGCACTGCAGAACGACACCTCGCTAACGGAACTATGTCGCTCTCGACTGCATGGTGGCTTGCTGCGCTTTTCCTGGTAATGCTACTGTTTGGTGCTGGAATGTTGAATACTGTTGCTTTGATGATGTCTTGGCTTCCCGTCCTTACATTCGTCATTTACCCCTACATGAAGCGATTCACATGGTTATGCCATCTTTGGCTGGGCTTGTGTTTGGGTCTTGCTCCAGCAGGAGCATGGGTTGCTATTGCGGCTGATGTTCATGGATTCGAGGCGATAATCGGGACAAGTGATGGGTTCCTTTGGTATCCAACCATCTTCTTCATCTCACTTGGCGTCGTTCTGTGGATTGCAGCATTTGATCTAAATTATGCTCGAATGGATGTTGAAAGTGATCGAGAGATGGGCGTTCACTCCTTCCCTGCTCGTTTTGGAGAAACTGTAACAACGAGGACATCCATTCAAATGACCTTGCTTTGGTTTGCCTGTTTTGCTATATCAGACCCTATGAGTGAGGCTTGGTTCCTTCTATCTGCAGGACTCATGGCAATACTCAACATCGGTGTGATCTTAAAGCACAAAACGTTAGTAGATTTCCAAACAACGTTGTTCCGCATCTCTATGCTTACTGGATGGGTACTTCTTGCATCCATTTTGACACTTTAGGAACCATAGAAGTCGTAATCGTCATCGTCGTCTTCTTCATCATACTCGAAATTTAGTATACCACCTAGTGTTCGCATTCCAATAATCAGGAACGCTAGTCCACCGCAGTATCCTGAAATCATAGATTCAGCAAAGAAAATCGAACTGGAATCAGGTTCTGGGCAACCATCAAATTCTTGTTCACAGCTTTCAAAATATGCTCTTTCGTATTCATTCCAACTCTCTGTAGACATATTAGCAGTATGAATCAATATACCGATCAAAGCAATAAGGCATAATGGCATAACAAACCACCAAACTTTGACGAGTAGATTTAAGATTGAAATAAACATGATGAAAGCGAGAATTCCAAGTGCGATATAATTGAATTCTTGAACAGATTCATAATCAGCGGAAAATTCTGGCCAATACGAAGATTCGAACTCTTCAATCTGTGCATCAGTCGCTGGAACGACAAAGAAGAACGTCCAAGAAAGAAGGACAAGAGCCATCAGGACCCCAATAACACCTGGGAGTGCACCAAGGTCAGGGCGTAACCGTTGTTTCTTGAGTTTGATTTTGACTCCATCATCTTCATCCTCATCATCGTAATCATCCTCTTCCCAAGAAAATTGGAGTCCCTGTGACTTCGGCTGTTCCTTCACGACCTTCTCTTCTTGATTGACCCAGACTTCGTAACCTTGATCTGTAGAAAACCAATGCCTGCCATCGTTTGCAAGGTACCAATGCGTACCGTATTCATCGGTATCAAGCCACTCTCCTGAGGGAAGATCTTCCCACCGTTCTACGAAATTTCGTGAAGAATTATTTCGTCCGTTGATGAGACTCACCAATTATCCTAAACTATTCAGACTTATAATTCTAAGACCTGAATAGTATTCAATAGATGGCAGAAATCCTTCAGCAGCATCCATGGTCACGTAGTGGAGCTGGAACAAAGGTTACTCGGTCCACATCTTGAGTTGTCTGCAATTGTTGCATCACCGACCTTAGATTACCAGCAGTTCCGAAGGCTTGCATTGTGTCCACGCATGAATTACTAAACAGACTTGTATGATTGTAGGAGGTGATTTCGATCTTCCCTGAATGACGGATATCGTGGAGTTTTTGTTCGATTCCATGTTGGAAAAATACGACGAGGATGCCTTCGATTTTGGTGTCTTTATCCATGGACTCAATGCTTCCTCGTTGCAACTCTTCTGCAAAATGAAGAGATGCGTCTCTCAGGAAGCGACTACGGTTACCATATCCTGAAGATTCGACTAAGTTTTCTAAATCATCTGCGAATTTATTATCGACGCTGAAAGATACGACTCTGCTCATATATTTCGCACTACACACATTATAATAATATTTGTC
>CAXDRT010000189.1:0-2854 GCA_963991835.1 uncultured euryarchaeote | reverse complement strand
CGCTCGTTCAAGCGCTTCAATGCCTGTGATGAGCAACCCATAGCGCGCGCCAATTGCCGTCCCTACCATGAGCGCGGTCGGTGTTGCTAATCCCAAAGCACAAGGACAAGCAATGACCAATGTCGATACGAGTGCAAGTATCGCCACTTCTCCTCCGCTTCTATCGCCTTGTCCAGATGACAGCATCCAAAATACAGCTGAAGCAAGAGCACAAAACAGTACGAAGGGTACGAAGACTGAAGAGATTTTATCGACCAATCTCTGTACAGGAGCCTTACCCATTTGGGCTTCATCAACCATTGAGATGACCCTCGAGAGAATAGTTGAGTGGAAGGGTTGAGTGGTTTGAAGAGTTAACGGTGAATCAAGAACAATCGTTCCTCCTATGACTTCATCCCCTTCCTTGCACCGTACGGGATATGTTTCGCCAGTCATCATTGATGTATCGACCAATGCAGAACCTTCGAGAACAATTCCATCCAATGGGATTGTTTGGCCAACTCGAACTAAGACGTGTGTTCCAGAGAGAATGTCTTCTACAGGTGTGTGTTCAGTAGCGCCATCCTCATCTACAACAAGAGCAACTTTTGGTTGAAGATTCATGAGTGAATAGACCGAATCAGTCGCTTGTAACTTCGCTCTACTCTCGAGGAAATTGCCTACTAAAATGAATGCGATAATTAGCGCTGCTCCATCATAAAAGACGTGCTCAGTCGTAGAGAAGATACTTGGGAGGAACGTCAAAAAAGGTTCCAAGGTAACCAACACAGACCAAATCATGGCCGTCGTTGTGCCTAAGTGAACCAGTACATCCATATTTGCTCGTCCTGATAGGATGGCTTTCCAGGCACCTTTGTGGAACTGCATTCCAGAGAAAACATAGACAGGTGTTGCAAGCAGGAAGGCTAAGAGAAATCGAGTATCTATTGAACCGGTTTCTCCTAAATCTGTAACGAACATGCTTACGATCAGTGTCGGAATTGAAAGGAGAAGTGCAAAACCTGCTAGTTGGCCTTGTTCACGTGCGGATTGAACGGCTTCTGAACGAATGGTTTCTGGCGTTGAAATCTTTTCTGCGCTGAATCCTTTTTTCTCAACCGCATTCACAACTTCATCCATATCGATCGTATCTGTAGTCCAAGTAATGCTTGCTTTCTCTAAGGCCAGATTTACACGAACAGATTCGACTCCAGGTACTTTAGAAACGACAGATTCTACTGATGCAACACAAGAAGAACAGGTCATACCCCTGACTCGAAGTGTTGTTTCAGTCATTTTGGTGCCTCTTTGTTTTGGTCACTTGTCGCTCATAATTAGCATTGATGCTAGACTGGAGATAGGTCAAGACGTCCAGACCAAAGGTCGAGTCCACGGATTCGACATGGGAAGAGTTGTCCAAGTTCGAGCAGGGTATGTTCACCTTGCCCATCCCGCCCCTCTTCCAACAATTTGAGGCCATATTCATCAATGAACAAATTCTTCTTCTTAGACAATTGTTTGAGATGCATTCGGCCATGCATGGAACCATCATCTTTGAGATCGAGGAATATCCAAGGTGTTCTCAAACCAACGACTCGAGCATTCCATTGATGATGTTCTGAAAGACGGAGATGCCAATTTAGTGCAACAGCCACAAGTTCCCATTCAAGCACTTGTGCCATTCTTCCCTGAGATGAACAGTGTTCGCTTAATGAAGACAATTCTTCTTCGCTGTAGACCCATTCTTTATTGTGCAAATGTGCTTTGAGCTGACGATGTACAATCAAATCAGGATACCTTCGTATCGGGCTTGTGAAATGAGCATATGCGTCAAGATTAAGCCCGAAATGACCTACATTAACGACATCATATCGAGCACGATTCATTAATTGGAAGAGCCCTTGATCAACAACACGTCGCATGGAAGCACTGAGAGAAACAGCTTTCTCTTGCGCTTGCCTCAACCCATCGAGCATCTCATTTCTTGCATCTTGATCTGAAACTTCTTTGAGATAATCAGGAACGTCAGAATTCTCCTTGCCAGAGGATTCCAAACCACTCAAATCGATACTGTTTCCCGCCCAAGAACCGAGCAGACTTGCTAATTCATCTGTATCATTTTGACCCTTTGATTTTGTTCGTGGTTCTGGTAATGTGATGCCAATATTCAGCGCTTGGAGTTGCTCGTTGAGATCCCGCACATCGATGGAATCTGGCGATGGATGGCAACGCCATGGAAGTAATGCGCCTTTGGAACCGAGCATTTCACCAACAATATTGTTGGTCTTAACCATGAATGTTTCAATCATCTTTGTTGCCTTATTTGGCCATTTAACATCGATTCGGACCGTTCCATCTTCCTGAATACGAGGGCGTTGTTCTCCTTGTTGAACATTCAATCGAAGTTCATCCTTTTGCCAGTGTTCAGCAAGGGCGAACAGTTCATCCCATCTCGAATCCTCAAGTGTGTCTTCATACGCAAGATTTTCTTTGACATCAATGACCGCTTCATGCGCTCTTGATTCGATAATTGTCATGTTTTCATCGAGTTTCATCTCGATAACCATTGCTAATCGAGGGACATTTGCTCGAAGTGAGCATAAGTCATCTGCGAGCCTGAACGGGAGCATTGGAAGAACACCATGAGGTAAATACACCGACGTTGCTCTTGCTTGTGCAGTCGCATCGAGACGGGAATCGGGAGTGACGTAATGTGCAACATCAGCTATAGCAACCCATAGCGTTGAGCCGTTTCCGCTCTTTTCGAAACATATCGCATCATCGAAATCCTTTGCATCTGGAGGGTCAATCGTCACAAATTGAAGGTGGCGTAGATCAACCCGTCCTTTGCTAATCTCTGTTTCTGCATCCACAT
>CAXDRT010000188.1:0-2938 GCA_963991835.1 uncultured euryarchaeote | reverse complement strand
TTAATGATACGGCGACCACCGAGATCTACACAAGGAGTATCGTCGGCAGCGTCAGATGTGTATAAGAGACAGTGCAAAGAGCCGACGTGTTGCAATGGGTGGACCTTGTCCTGAACGACGTTCACCGAAGTTTGGACTCACCCTTCCTGAAGATTCAGTCTATGCTGATTTCGATGAGGGGACAAAAGGAAAAAGCCAAGTTTCAACGACAATGGTCTTTGTTCGATTAATGCGCAGCCTCATGAAAACAAAGGGGTTCGGAGAACGCGTCGTACCACTGATTCCAGACGAAGCGAGAACATTCGGTATGGATCCTTTATTCGCAGAATTTGGAATCTATCATCCTGAAGGACAATTGTACAAACCTGTAGATCATAAAGTTCTGATGAAGTACAAAGAATCTGCTAAAGGTCAAATTTTAGAAGAAGGAATCAATGAAGCAGGGGCTCTTTCTTCGTTTATTGCAGCCGCAACGTCGTATTCATCACAGGGCAGTCCGACGATTCCATTCTACATCTTTTACTCCATGTTCGGATTCCAACGTGTTGCTGATCTCATCTGGTCTGCTGCTGATTCAAGAGCGAGAGGGTTCCTTGTTGGAGCAACATCCGGTCGCACAACACTCAATGGAGAAGGCCTCCAACACCAGGATGGACATTCACTTCTCATGGCTCATACCAACCCTGCAGTACGCGCATACGATCCTTCGTTTGCTTTCGAATTATCGACAATTATCAAACGAGGTATTATCGAAATGTCTGACGAAGATGTGGATGTGCTGTATTATCTTGCAGTGTACAATGAGAACTATCCGATGCCGCCAAAACCGGAAGGTTCGGATGAAGGAATTCTCAAGGGATTGTATCGATTACGCCCGGCACCAAAAGGGGATGGCCCATTGGTTCGCCTCATCGGTTCAGGTCCAATCATGCTCCAAGTTCTCGATGCAGTTGAAAAGTTAGAGGCACTTGGTGTACGATCTGAGATTTGGTCTGCCACTTCATACGGAGAATTACGCCGTGATGGAATGGAAGCTTCTCGATGGAATCGCCTCAATCCAGGGCAGGAAATGAAAACCAGTTGGGTTGAAACGCAATTATCAGATGGAGATTCTCCAATTATTGCGGTTTCTGATAACATGGCAGCAGTGCCTGAAATGATACGAGAATGGATTCATGCTCCATACACAGTTCTGGGAACAGATGGTTTTGGTCGATCTGATACACGAACAGCATTGCGCCGTTTCTTTGAAATTGATGGAGAATCAGTAGCACTCGCAGCGTTATCTTCTCTGGTTAGAGCAGGAACGATGGAAGCATCCGTCTACGATGAGGCAATGAAATCATTCGGAGTTTCACCAGATAGGATGGATATTACACGCCTTTAATCGGCGGAAACCATTGTTGGTTCTTTCGAGTATGATCGAGAATGTGCCAGTAAATTGTTGTCAGTTCATGTTCTGAATGTTCAACACAATGGAGGTCCTCAATACCAAGGGGCTTTGGAAGTCCTTTCCATGCCTGACGAGCATTCCATCGTAATCCCATAATGTGTTGAGCGGGTCCACAGGTTGGTAAAGACAAACGCGTTTTCCATTGGCGCTCAAGTATGCCATTCGAAGCCATGGATTCGATAACCATCGCTCGAGAAGGGCTTGTTTTTTTCCGAACGAGCCAACTTGGATTAACAGACGTATCGACTGTGTAAGCTTGCTGTGAAAGGATTGGCGCCATCCAATCAGAGATGTAGCCAGCAGGTGCGCGAAACCATGGGCGAAATGAATCAGGGAAGTGCTGTTTGAGAATTGTTGTGGCTAGTTCCAAGTCTCGTGAGAAGCGTTCAGTATCTTTTGACCAAGCAGACCAACTCCTGTGCGTCAAACCGTGACATCCGATGGTGATTCGTTCACCAAATGTTGTTACTAAGTCTTGTACAGTTGAAACAAATTCTGAGTTTGCACATTGGTCTGCGATGACAAATACGGTGACGGCAACCTCATTCGACTCCATCCATTGTTTGAATCCACGAAAACCTTCTTGCAAACGCTGTGAATAATCAGGTAGTGCTTCCTCCTCCTTAGATCGAGTAGGATGTCCTTGGTGCGAGGGGACGTGTCGCAGGTCATCGGTATCAACCGTGCACCATGTTCGCATCAAACCTCACGTCCTTGGCAAATCAATAACATGAATTCTGTGAGGTACGGTTTTACCATTGAGTTCAATTCCAATGAATTCCTCAATGATTTGACCATTCCATCGATTGCAAATACGTTCAGCAGTAATCAACCCAGCAGTGTTTCGTGGATGCACTGTAATTTCAACCCTATACGTGTCTCCACGGGAGTTAAGCCATCCAAGAACAGCATCTACTGAGGATGAAGCGATGCCTTTCTGACGGAATCCTTTGCGAACCCAGTAGCCAAGGTTGTAATGAGAATGAATAAGTTGCATTTCGTCACCCAAGCCAATCAATCCAATGAATGAATTCGAATCATCATGGATGGACCAAAAGTGAACGCGGTCTGCGTTTGAAAGATGCTCTAAATCGTGGAGCATGTCTGACAGTTGACGGGTAATATCTCGATCATTACGTAACCAAGGCAGCGCCGCTTTAGCAGATTCAGGGTCTTCCACATAGGCTTCCATGACAGAGGAAAGAATCGCCTTTGAAACAGGGCGTAGCCTAAATCCGTCGGCCAAATCCAAGAGTTCAGGAGTTCTTGCCATCGTTATTCCTCAAGCAGATAAGTGTGCGATAGCAGTCGTGACGTTTTCATCGTCTGAATGAACTCTTCGAGCCATTTCAAGCATCCAATTGAGGTGCTCAGTTCGTCCAGCCTGTTGGAGAATTAGGCCGATATGATACAGCAATGAAACTGTCTCTTATACACATCTCCGAGCCCACGAGACCGTACTAGATCTCGTATGCCGTCTTCTGC
>CAXDRT010000187.1:0-2960 GCA_963991835.1 uncultured euryarchaeote | reverse complement strand
GTTTCGCGTTGGCAATACGTTGGTCTAACCATTCATTGAGTTCACCTGATCCTGCAATTGCAAGACGTGCATTTGGGGGACCAGACGCACAGTACTTGTCCCATGCATCCATGAGGACATCCAATCCTTTCTGCTCACTTAATCGTCCAACAAAGACCATGATTGGATGTTGGTCAGCATCGCTTGGAAGAAGACCAGGGCGCACAGCATCTTCAGCAACTGGTTCAAATCCGTTGGGTAAGATATCGATTGGGTCCTTGACACCGCGTCGCTTGAGATGGTTCGCATAATAGGGAGTTAGTGCAATACGCGCATCCGATGTATTGAGCGTACGTCTTCCTTGTACAATCCATCGAAGCGCCTTGAATGATTTGCTGATGACGCCCGTTTTGATGTAGTCATTATGGAAGGTTGTGACGACAGGAATCTTCAGTTTCTTCGCACGTTTTAGTGAACGCCGAATCAGAATAGGAAGAATATCATGAAGATGAACGACATCGAAATCCATGTTCAATTTCTTTATCGCAACAACAGGGTCGATTCCAGCAAGGACCATCTTTGGAGGTAGCCGAATGACTTCAACGCCGTCTCGAATGAATTGTTTCTCATCATGTTCGGGTAAATCAGCACACCACACGGTGGCTTTATGACCTCTTTTTACAAGTTGCCGAGCAATGTGTTCAACGTGTTGATTGCCTCCTCCAAGGTGAGGCCAATACCAGACGTGAACGAGTAGAACATTCAGAGAAGCATCAGCATCTGAAGGTTCCATGAAGCAAAATGGCATGTTACTGATACATTAGCCAATCCCTTTCTTGCCACAACAGAGGACTGTATTGAATCCTAAGCGGAGTTTTCAAGACACTTCGCCGCCAGTACAGACCATGCGAGTCATGGCCCTGTTCATCACGGTCGTTTTGCTTGCTGTCCCAGGATGCACCTATCTCGAGGAATCTTTGGATGAAGAGATTGATGAAGTTGAAGAAGTTCAACCAGTGATTCAAGGTTGTACAGATCCTGAAGCGGAGAATTATAATTCAGAAGCAGAAGAAGATGACGGGTCATGCGTTTATCCTGAACCAGAACCGATTCTTGGATGTACAGATCCAGATGCAGATAATTATGATGAAACTGCAAATGAAGATGATGGAACATGCGAATATCTTGAAACAATTCCTTGCAATGGCATGGTCATTTTGTGTCACAGAAGCTATGATCAAGTGACGTTCCCCGAAACGCATAATTCCTTTTCAACACATGAAGATAACATCTATTATCCAGCAAGCAATCATCTCACAGGTTTTCAGGCACAATGGAATGCTGGAATGAGAGCATTTATGCTCGATACGCACTATTTGACAACTGCAGACAAAAGCGAATCAAACGTACGATTTTGTCATGGAAATTCCAATGAAGCGTTCAGTCCATGCACATATGGAGCAGTCGATCCACTCAACTGGTTGAGTAAATTAGAATCGGAGATGGAAGATGAAGATCGAGATATCGTCACGCTTCTTATCGAAAATTATGTAGAACCCGCCCATTTGAAAACCGTACTCGATGATGCAGGTTTGTCCGATATGATGTACGTGCATGACATGAATACAGAGTGGCCTACGCTGATTGAACTGATCAATATGGACAAGAGGCTGGTTGTTTTCTGGGAACAATCTGGTGATTCCGAACACCCATACTTTCACGACTTCCTTGAATTTGGTTGGACCACTGATTACGCAAATGACGATACAGAATCAATGGATTGTGATCCTCACCGTGGTGATTCAAATCAGCCTGTTTATCACATGAATAATTGGTTGAAGAATCAAGCAGGTCTGTCGGACTCACAGCGAGCTGCAGAAGCGAATGATGTTGAGTTCATGGTCGAGAGAGCGATTGAATGCATCGAACAACACGGAAAGCGTCCAACCTTCATTGCTGTTGACTGGTGGGAAGAAGGCGATGTTGTCGAAGCGGCTAAACTCGTCAATATGATTGAAGATTAGTCGCTGTTTTGAACGTCCATAAACCGTAATGGACTGGCTAATGTCGTCACTCCGTTCTCGTTTAGTAAAGCGCCTCTGGCTTCGCTTTGAGGGTCTGCAAGCGCTTCAGAAACTGTATTGATTGGAGCACATGGGATGCCTGAAAGCATTGTTTCCAAATCGCTTCGATTATGATGTTGAACCCAATCTTGTATCGTTGCTTCAATCTCTTCTCGATGTTCAATACGTCCAGCATTGTTTGACCATTCTGTCCGAGCTTCTACTCCTGTAATAGAACAGAATTTTTCCCATTGTGCATCTGAGCCAACGGCCACAACAAACCACCCATCTTTTGCTTCAAACGCTCGATAAGGAACGAGATTTGGATGTGCAGAACCCATGCGATATGGATCAGTACCGCTTGCAATAACGTTCTGAGCCTGATTTGCGAGGGATGCAACTGCACAGTCCCAGAGGCTGACATCGATGTGGCGAATTCTTCCCGTTCTTTCTTTGTCGAAAAGTGCTGCAAGGATTGCGTTTCCAGCATACAATCCAGTAATGATATCAATCCATGCTACTCCGACTTTTACTGGCTCACCTTCTGCTTCACCAGTGATGCTCATGATCCCACTACGCGCTTGTAGTGCCAAATCATATCCAGGTTCATCCCGTCTTGGCCCCGTTGCTCCATAACCAGAGATTGAACAAATAATCGTGTCCTTGGGAAGCGTTCCAACAATACGTTCCAGTGTTCCAGGCTTGAAATTCTCAAGAACAACATCAGCATTCTTGATCATATCCATTAGGCGATCCTTCTCTTCCTTCAAATTCATTTGAACAATGGATTTTCCACGATTGCAGCATAGGAAGTAGGCTGCAACCCGTTCTCCATCGAAATCAGTTGTGAAAGGAGGACCCCATCCACGCGTATCATCCCCCCATGGCGCTTCGATTTTGGTGACGTCTGCTCCGAGA
>CAXDRT010000186.1:0-2970 GCA_963991835.1 uncultured euryarchaeote | reverse complement strand
GGGAAGAGGTTACTGTGGGCGTTCCAGAGATTACACCCGTTGAACTGTCAATGCTCAATCCAGATGGAAGCGATGGAGAGATGCTCCAGGTTGCACTGTCCCCTGAATTCGAGGGCGTAATGGATGAAATAGCCACATCTTCGTTGAACGTAAATGGAGATCCCGAATAGCTAATTGAAGGTGTAATCATGGTCACCCATATTTTGAACGTCCCTGTTTTCGACATGCCATTCGAGGATAGTGCTGTCATCGTGTAGGAAGTGTTTGAACCGCTTGAAGGTGGTGTTCCGCTGATGGTGCACGTGCCTTGATTCAATGTCAAACCGTTTGGAAGCGATGGAGAAATGCTGCACGTTGCACCCGATACGTCGTTTCGAGCAAGTGTGTTAGCATTGTAACCTTGAACAGTTGCATAGTAGAAATCTTCAGCGTTGTTGTAACGGTAAGCGATGTGGAGGTCATCGTTACTATCAACCGCAATTGCTGTGTGCAATCCCACACTGTTTGTTGAATCGACCGTGAATGTAGCCCAAGAGCCTCTTGCATTTGTAGCGTATTTTAGATCATCATTTCCATTATCTTCGTACGAAATGTGAGCCTTTCCATTCGAATCGTATGCCAGTGAAGCACTTCTTCCTGCATTTGAAGAATCGATTGTCGTTGTCGACCAAGTACCAAATGGATACATTTCTCGATATTTTAGATCGCTTAAATCGGCATTGAAGTATGCGATGCCAGGTAGATTGGTTACTGGGTTGATGGCTATATCAACTTCCAAATTGTTTCCATCTCCAATATCTAGGACCGAAGAAGATAACCAAGATGTGTAAATATTTGTTGAATAATACAAGTAATCCCCAGCATCATCATGAGATGCAATATGGATTTTGTCGTTGGAATCGATTGCAATTGAAGTCGCATCGATGTCTTCGTTTACAGAAGCGAAATTGAATGTGGTTGTGGTTGCCCAGCTGCTTCCAGTTTTATCCATAAGAGCAAGTTGACCACCGCTATCTCGGTAAGCAATGTGTGGTTTATCGTTCGAATCGAGTGCAATCGAGGTGAATTTTCCTCCAGTATTGTCAACAGTGGTTTTCGACCACGAGGATGATCCAGACGACTTGTACGCATACTTCAGAGAATTGCCAGTATTGTACTGATAGGAAACATGCAGGCCATCGTTTGAATCGATGGCAATGTCACAGTACTTGCCCACGTTGCCATTGTTGTCAAGGGAAGATGTCTGCCAACTACCAGAGGCATTTGTCGAATAGAAGAGATTGGTGTTATCATCTCGATAAAAGACAACGTGCACCTTATCGTTACTATCGACAACGATGCTGTTGTAATTGCCCGAATCTCCATTGGTATACACGCTTGTTGTGCTGTTCAATACACCAGAACTCCATGCAGTCCAGTTGAACGTTATTGGAGTCATACTTGTTCCACGTTCAACTTCAACAAACTCCTGGCTTGAAAGTAATGCGTCGAAGACGTTGATGCTGATTTCCACGGAAGTGGAGGTATACGTCGTGTTGAACCATATGGTGTATGATGTCATAGCCGAGGCTGTAGTTGGAGTCCCGTAGATTGTAGCATTGTATGGTCCAATAGAGAGCCCTGAAGGGAGGGATGGTTCAACTTCAATCGTTTGGACATTGGCAAGACTACGTCGAGCAGCATAACCTACGTTATCTCCTAAAGCATAACTGATGTGTAAATCATCAGCTTCATCCAGAATCATACTCGATCCATCCTTATCTGCAGAGGCATCGATGAGAACTCTCTCCCAGGAACCAAGGGCGTTTGACATGTAAAACACATCGTCATCGACTTCGTCCATGAACACAATGTGTGGATTACTGTACGCATCCAGAGCAAGAGAAACATAGTTGCTATGATTGTTTGAATCGATGATGGTCTTGACCCAACTACCACTAAAGTTGGTTCTGTAAGCCATATCAGAGGAATCTGTTTCGTAAGCTACGTGGATTCTGTCCGCTTTGTCAATCGCAATCGAAGAGCCTTGACCTGCTCCACTTTGAGTATCGAAGGATGCTGTTGTCCATGATGAACCCATTTTGTGAGCGTAACGCATGTCATTGTTTGTAGCATCGTAATATGTGATGTGAGGAGCGTCGTTTGAATCGACTGCAATAGATGGATACTGTCCCACATCATCGGTCGTATCGACAGTTGTTGATGCTGACCATGAGCCTCCACTGGCTTTCGTTCTGTACTGTAATTCAGTAGCCGAATCCAGATAATAGGCAAGATGCAGGGTGTCATCAGAATCGATTGTGAGAGAAGGACGCGCATTTGCACCAACGCCTGTGATGGTCGAGGTTGTCCAATAGTTTGCGTAGGTATGAGAACCTGCGAGCGTCTTTGTCGAATACAGCAGATCAGTATCAGTAACATCGTAATACACGATGTGAATTCGATCATTTGAATCCAGTACAATTTGACAATCTTGACCGACAACACCGCTTGTTTCAACAACACCCGTCGACCAATAACCCGATTTATCAGTCGCATAACCCAAGTTCTTTGCCAACGAACTTGTGCCACCAATGTAGTAACACATGTGGATATCGCCATTCGAATCAATACTAATGTCTGATGTGTCACCTACATCTGTAGAACCACAACCCGTCCCAGGACCCCCGCTGTTTGCACAAACACCAGTTTGGTTGGTTACGAATGGTGATGTGTAGTTGAGGGCGTGAGAAACCCGATCTCCGACTGTTGAATCAAAGGATGTTGGAGAAGAGGTTAAGGAAGTAAGAATGCAAGAGTTGTCTGCAAAGATTGCATTACTATCATGATTCAATGCTCTTGAATCCATACAACCAGAGATTGGGTCACTCATCGGACTGTAGGTCCACGATACACCAGCAGTCCATGGGTCGCTGTCGTCTGCATCGTACGCTCCAGCACCGAGTTGGTGGAGACGTGATCCCCATGTTG
>CAXDRT010000185.1:0-2988 GCA_963991835.1 uncultured euryarchaeote | reverse complement strand
GGACGCCGTGCCTGAGCAGGTGACACTGCTGGAGAGGGTGGGCATTGACTACGGAGAGCTGCAAGGCTGAGCCTGTCTGCGGTTTCACGCTTCTTTCGAGCAGCATCCAACAGCTGGTCTGGCCTGCTTTCGCTAGCACTCATAACATCCCATCCGAACATGTATCGACCTTTCTTCATACATAAGGTACGCGACGCTAGTGATGGCAGAAAGGCCTGTTTTTACCGTGAAAAACCGTTCTCGTCTCACTCTTCTTCATCGTCTGGATTGAATACTGGAGGTTGTGGTTTTGTCAAGTAGTAAACCGCAAAGAGACATGATGCTAAGAAGAGCCAGCCAGGAGGCGCTAACTCTGAACCAATTTGAGCTTGGTTATCCGAAACACCTGTACGGATCATGGCATAGAGTATTGCCGTTAACAAACAGGCCATTTGCATGACTGAAAGTTTCAGATCGAGACCATGCTTGAGTTTTGATAGTCGGCGATCGCTGATCATCATTGCTCCAGAGATGAACATAATCGGTAGGATGAGCATGTCCAATCCAGGTGTAGCAGCACAATCTGCTCGTTCTCCAATACCTTCCACACAGATTTGAACATGCGTTAAGTCAGGTCCGAAATTAAGAATCGGTTGCAACCAAATGAAACCAGCTGCTCCCATCAAGAGAATTGCATTTCCTGGGGAAGAAAGTCCATGGAAGTAAGGCAAACCACTGCCTTCT
This sequence comes from uncultured euryarchaeote, assembly GCA_963991835.1. GTDB lineage: Archaea > Thermoplasmatota > Poseidoniia > Poseidoniales > Poseidoniaceae > MGIIa-L2. Next base: position 2,265 of record CAXDRT010000185.1, on the reverse strand, counting down.
TCATGCTGGAAACGAGCGAGGCGCAGCATTCCTGTTCCGATGATCCAGAAGCCTGCGAGTGCAAGAGAGATGGTCCAAAGTGGTGCAGCTTCCCCCCATCGTCCAAACATGATGAACATCATCAGGGCAGGAGCAACACAGAATGAGAGGCAGTCCGACATGATGTCCAGAGAACCTCCGAGAAGTTTCCGCTTTGAATATCGACGAGCAATTGGCCCATCGATAATATCTCCAAGTGCTGAAAGGAAGATACAGAGCATGGATGCCCAGATGTATTTGGATTTCAATCCGTCTCCGAATGGTTGACTCATATCCTCGACTGCGAGAATAAGGAACATGATTGAAGCTGTACCAAACATGGCGTTTGTGAGCGTAATGTAGTCTGCTAGACCTGTTAATCGGAATGTGGATCTCATATTCTCATCTCAGAAAGACACCTTGAATGGGACGTCGCAAGCAGGACACGTGATTGTCCGCTCTCCTGGTCTTTGTTTCATACGAAGACTTCTGTCGCAAGCAGGGCATTGAATTTCAACTCGAATGACTTTGGCCGTGAGTGTGAATTGTGTTTCACATCCGCCACAGCGTAATTCTGCAGGACGTTGATCAACTCCAGCGATGAGAACCTTTGAACATGACGGGCAAGAAATGCGTTCTTCTTCCCACTTCTTTCGGGTTGGGGCGTGATCTGTACGGACATTCGCTCCACAGAGTTCACATTGAATTTCACCAAGTGCAGATGGTAGAAGACCGTTGCATTTTGGGCACGAGAGAGGAGGTGGGGCTATCCTTGACTCCACTGTTAATGTTTCATCCATGATTGACCATCCCCCTTCTTGTTTTGAGTTGTTCGCCGATGATTTCCATCAAGAGGAGGATTCCTCTTGTTCTCCACCCTTTCCGACAAGAATCAATTTTACAGGTAAGAAATTCCATGGTAAATCCAACGGTATATTGTATTCTTGTGCGAGTTGCTGAACGAATTGTTTGGCTCCGACTTGGCCTCTTGAATTGACTAAGTCAATGGAATGAACATGCGTCAGTGCTGCGATATCATCCAGCGGAGACCCTGTTGCAATGACTTGTGTGGATTGTTCACTGATCATTCCTGGAAGTTCAACTCTCTTGGCCACCTTCCACCATCGGGCTCGGCCAACGTCTCGATGATTCTCGATGAGACCGACCTTAACCAAGCGCTTGAGGTGATGGTAGAGATTGTATCTATCGACTGAAACTCGATCTTGTAATTGAACAGTACTCATCTCTTCCACCTGCAAGAGAACCTCGTATGCATGGCGACGAGTTGGATGGGTTAGAGCGGCGATTAAGGGGTCAGTTCGTACTCGGCTCATGTGCTCACCGTTTCATACTGAGGATTGCTTAGGTTTGAAGATATCCTCTCAATTGTCGCTGTTTAGGAATTGCTTCTTGCCCGTATTGAATGCTGAAACAGTGGCATTCCATAGGGCTTGGAGGGTATTCAGCAGGAGTTTGTAGGTTCCTGAACCTTCAGCAAGCCGAGCCCCATTGAGGATGACCAGAATCACAGATGCCTCGTGAACCAGAACGCCTACCCAGAGTTGGTCGTAGAAGTCATTGAGAACTGCAAAGACGAGTGTTATTGTGACGAGAATCGAGAAGAAGAGGTTCTGTCTGAAATTACGTTCAGTCTTGCGAGCCAAGACGATAAGATCGGTTAGCATCCTCGGATCATCTCCTGGGATAAGAACGTCCGCTGCTTCGACATTGACCGATTCACCTGATCCAACAGCAACGCCAACATCAGCCACTGCCAGTGCTGCTGCATCGTTGAATCCATCACCGACCATCATGGTGACATGTGTCTTTGATCGACTGCGGACCCAAGTGACTTTTTCTTCTGGAGAAAGATTACCATGGGCTGCATTTGCTGCAAGCCCAACAGAGGCTGCGAATCGATCGACTGCACCTTGTTGGTCTCCTGAAAGAATCTCGACACTAATGCCTCGCTTATGGAGTTCAGGAATCAGTTCATCAGCCCCTTGACGTGTGTCATCGTGAATGAATGTGAAGAGAGCAACACACTTGCCGCTCTTTGTCAACACAGACGCTCCATGTCCTTGAGCACCAGCTTCCACCACACCAACTCGAAGTTCTTCAGGCAAAACAATCCCATGTTCAACCAACGCATCGGGACGAAGCATGAGAACAATTTCCTTGTTACGTAAAGCTTGAATTCCAGCATCGATATCTTTGATTTTGTTCACTTCTGAGGCGATGATGTTC
>CAXDRT010000184.1:0-2993 GCA_963991835.1 uncultured euryarchaeote | reverse complement strand
ACGATGATGCAACCTATCGCCTAACCCCACCGCTGTTAGCGCTTTTGAGGCCTCATCTCTAGCATCGATGGATGTTTTACCCTGCAAAAGGAGAGGTAACTCAACATTCTCCAGTGCAGTCATAACAGGTAGGAGGTTGAATTCTTGGAAAATAAAGCCCATATTTGAGCCTCGGACACGGGTTCGGACGTCATCATTCGACCCGTACAAATTCTGGCCATTGATTGCAACTGAACCTGACGAGGGTTCATCGATTCCAGAAAGGACGTTGAGCAGAGTGGTTTTCCCACACCCAGAAGGCCCCATAATGGCAACCATTGTTCCTTGTTCAACCTCGAGAGATACGTCCTCAACGGCCTTAATGACGGATTCTCCCGATTCATAGAGTTTCCACAAGCTTTCCGCCTTGAGTGCTAACGCCATGCAAAACCTTACGGCTGCGTATTGATAAACTACCGCATGAATCCCGTTGCATGACCGAAGTTGCAGGGTATGTACGCGTGTTGGCGTTTGGTCCAATCGCAGAAGCTATTGGTTCAAGAAATTCAAAAATCGAGTGGTATCAAGGAATGAGTATCGAAGATATTGTTCATGCTCTCGATATGCAACACTGGATCGGCCAAGGCCTTGCTGTAGCGTTAAACGGGGAGAGATGTCCTTTGGACATCCATCCTCAACAAGGCGATGAAGTTGCTCTTCTACCACCCGTTTCCGGTGGCTGAACGTTCCGATTCACTCCTAAGCGATGGTAACCCTTGAAAACAAGAAGGTCTAGGACTGGGTAGGGAATACAATGGCATTTAGTCCAGGACCACTCGAAATCGTCATTCTTTTGGCCATCTTCTTCATTCTGTTTGGTGCTGAGAGGCTACCAAAAATGGCAAACGCCCTTGGTCGCTCAAAAGGTGAATTCAACAAAGGTCTTTCAGAAGCAACAACTGCTGCAACAATCGCTGATTTAGAAGCTGGTGGAAAAACACCAGACCAAGTGCTTATCGATCGGGCAAAGGCGGTTGGAATTGATCCTGAAGGAATGTCTATTGATGAAGTAGAGAAAAAAGTCAATGCTCTTGAGTCTCTCAATGATGAAGAGTGATTAGCCTCTTTTCAATTTCATGGGCGACCCACATCGATCACAAAGTTGGACATCGTCTTTCTTCGACTGTTGTGCATTTGGAGGCACATCTTCTTCTGCCCTGCAACCAATGCATCGTAGAATCCATTTCCACTGCTTCTTTCCACCCGATGTAAGAACACCTTCAACGGGAAGCCCTGCTTTACGAGCGACATTCTTCATTCGATAATCATCTGTAACCAAGGTAAGATTGAGATCAATTGCTAAAGCGAGCACGTCTAAGTCTACTGGCGATAGCCGAGGTAAATCTCCAGTTTCAGAGGCGATTTCTCTCGCTTTTTGAAGGGCGTTTTTTGTTGGCACCTGCCAATCAAGTGATGCTGATTCCATCAACATTGAACGTTGTTCATCAACCTTTAGCAACTCATCTTGCTGAGAAATTGCAACGATTCCGCCTTGGCAACGTTCAACTGGCCAATGGAGTAAGGCAGCAGTATCGAGGACGCGCATTGTATTTTGCTGGAGAATCGATGTAAAGAAGGCACCGATGACCCATATACTCAAGAAGCAACATCGACACCAAGAACTATGATTGGCGAAGAGGTCATACTCGACTTCTTCGAATCGTTTGGACCATTAGCCTTAGCACTCCTCTCGTTCACAGAAGCGATAATCCAACCAATTCCACCCGATGTTCTGTTTTTACCGATGGCTTATGATGCAAGAGACAGTGAAGGTTTACTGATTTGGCTCTGGTTGGTAGTCACGCTTTCATCTGTGCTTGGAGCAATAATTGGCCACGCACTGGGAAAAAGATACGGAACGAAATTGATCGACAAATTCGGCAAGTCTCATCATCGCCAACAACTCGAGAGACTGTTTGAGCGGTATGGAACGCTTGGTATGTTCATAGCGGCGGTTTCCCCGTTACCCTACAAGGTCTTTGGGTGGATAGCGGGGGCAAGTGACATGAAATTGCGACCATTTATCCTTGCAGGAATATTTGGTAGAGGTCTTCGATTTGGACTTGAGGCACTTTTCATATTCATGTACGGGGAGTCTGCAATGAGAGCGGTCGAATGGATACTCGATCGAGAATTATTGATGGGAATTATCCTTATCATCACTCTTGGAACCATTGTGTGGTGGTTCATGAGGACAAATACCTCATCCTCTGTACAAGAAGACTGAACTTCTAGAACATCCGTTTCGTTGCTTAGAGTCTACCTTGGTTGAACCAAGCATTGATGATCAACGACTCAGCGATTTGAAGATGCTCTGCAACTGTACCTTGCTTGAGGCCAATGGCATCTGCAATATCTCTTTGACGACATTTACGAGGCGCATTGTAGTACCCCATCTCGATAGCGGTTTCGAGAACCTCTTTTCGCCTTCGGGGAAGACCTGGAGCTGTATCCCATTGTCCTTGGAAATTGTTATTGACACTTATTTGAAACGAATCACCTAAAAGATCGATCAACTTTTTACGTGAATTGGATAATCCAGCCGTACTACCCTGAATCGTTAGGATTAATTGTTCTGAATTGAGTAATGTAGGGGATATAGGCCAGGCATTCTCAAACATTGACATTATTTGTGGTATAGGGCCACCCATTTTTGCAGAGATGATTGCGTGAGATTCAGCAACTTCAAAATAATCAACGATTTCTAATGTATCGTTTTTAGTAAAGTTATCAAATTCTTTACGGTTTTTAAAAGATAATTTCAAAAGATAAAGCGGTGGATTTCCCGATGATTTAAATTCCTTAAGGAATTCAACCGTTTCAAATAATTCGAGCAATTTAAGACCTGGTAAATTGTTCTCTTTTCCGACTATGGTCGAAACTTTTACTTGCATTACTCCGAGCATAGTACCTCTGATGATAGGGTACTAGTATTTATGCTCTCAGTTAGACAT
>CAXDRT010000183.1:0-3032 GCA_963991835.1 uncultured euryarchaeote | reverse complement strand
ATAACTTCGAAAGCGACATCACTATGATCATTTAATTTGTTTACACCAAGATGTTCTCCCAACAGGTCCATTGCATCGCAAAAAGCCTCTGGAAGACAATTTCGATTATACTCGACGCTTAAATCTTGAAGAATGTTTTGGCGTATTAAGCCGCGCTGTCTCGAATATCTATCACTCAAGGTATCACCCAATCATCATCATCATTATCCCAATCATCCTGATTCCCTATCTTGTTTACAAATCCTGAAAACAAGTGTGGTGTTGAATGCAAAGCCCGCATCATGTGTTTGAATGAAAGGATTGGTTCGTTCGATCCCTCTTCGAGAGCATTGGAAACTGCGTTTCGCTTCGCTGTATTTACCAATCCATGCAGATCAGCCCCTGTCGCTTCATCAACCATTTTCGCAATGATTTGTTCCCATTCAGCATGATCTATATCGCAATCACAGTTTCTAGTCTCTCTTTCAAAGAACTCGGAGAACTTTTCTTTGCCGAGTGGACCAACGTAAATCGTTCGTTCAAATCGACCTGGTCTCAAGAAAGCTCGATCGACTAATTCTACTCGGTTCGTGGAACCCATGAGGTATATGTTTTCATCACTTCCCAAACCGTCCATAAGAGTGAGTAATTGTGCAACCACTGAATCTGAGTGAGTGGAACTTTCACCGCCTTCTCGTTGCCTTCCCAATGCATCAAATTCATCAAAGAACAAAACGACTGGTGCAGCTTCTTGAGCTCGCTGGAACAGTTCTCTTACTGCCCTCTCGGATTCACCAACCCACTTGGAAAGCAATTCTGGACCAGAAACAGCCATGAATTGAACTTCTGAAAGATTGGCTACTGCCTTACCAAGCATGGTCTTACCAGTGCCAGGTGGTCCGTGTAGAATCACTCCACCGTTGCAATTTAATCCCATTGATTCATACATTTCTTTATGAGAAATTGGCAAAACAAGATGCTCGTTTAACTCCATTTTAGCTTCGTCATGTCCGACAATATCTTCCATCTTGTATAGGCCAATATTCGATGGTTGTCGTTGATCAATTCGATAAGGCCTTGCCTTCTCTAATGATAATTCAAAGTCCTCGTGCGTGATGGTAAGGTTGGATAATTCATCATCTTCAACCATATCTAAATCCATCAATCGGTCAACGCCATAGACCCTGTGAATAGCAGTAACTGCGGCATGTCGACACAAATTTGCGAGATCGGCTCCTGTGTACCCGTTTGTGTTTCTTGCCCATTGGTCGAGGTTAAACTCTTCCTCAAGTGGCATTGAAGCAGTATGAATGGACAGAATATGATTTCTTCCCGACTTGTCAGGATACGGGACGTGGATTCGTCTATCGAATCGACCTGCTCGCAAGAGTGCGTCATCAATAGACTCCATCATGTTTGTAGAACCGACAACAAGGACCTGCCCTCTGTCTTCAAAACCATCTAATTCGGTTAGCAATTGAGTTAGAATCCGCTTTTCAAGTTGACCTTTCCCATCCTTACGAGAGCCTGCAATCGCATCAATTTCATCGATATACACAACGGTTGGAGCTTCTTTTTTGGCTTGAGCGAAAATATCTCTCAACTTCTTTTCAGATTCACCATAAGCAGCCGAGAATAACTCGGGGCCGTTGATTAGAATGAAATTACACTGTGCTTCACGAGCTAAGGCCTTGGCGAGCAATGTCTTTCCAACACCAGGAGGGCCGTAGAGCAAGATACCCTTTGGAGGATCCTGTCCTGCCTTTTGATATACCTCAGGATGCAATAGTGGAACGATTGCTATTTCCTTTACCTCTTCAATCGTATTATCCAATCCACCTATATCTTCGAATGAGACGCTCGGAATATTTCTACCACGAACGCGTACGGGTTTTGTTTTGACCTCATGAACGGTTTCAGGAACAAGCCAACCGTGATTTGGACGTACTCGTGTAGCGCATACTTCGACCGCTTCTCCATTCAATTGAATAACAAATCGATCACCTTTGCACACATAAATGTCTTTCAATCGGGCGACTGCTTGCTCAAGGGTTTGCTCGTCAAAGCCTGCTGCTAGAGGCTGGAACCTTACCTTCTGCAAAACTCTAGCATCAAGAGGACTGATTTGTACTTCCTCACCTTCAGAAGTGGAGGCATTTATCCTCATGGTAGCACCCATCAAGACTTGGCCTGGTTCGTATTCATCTGAAATAACGATTTGAGCCACAGTAGGTTTGTTTCCAATCACTCGAACTGGGCTTCCTGCTCGCAATCCTGCTTCTATGCTATCATGCAGTGAAATTGCAATCTTATTCTCTCCAATATCTTGGCTTGTTTGACAAATTAGTTGAATCATTTTCTCATCTCCATCTTATACTCTTTTTCTATCCTATAATTTCTGTCAAATATGACGCAAACATGATTCATTCATCCATGGTGGCTTTGATCCCACTTTCATTCTCTCGACGATACCTTTGTGCCACTGATATCTGGGAAGTACTGTCTGATTCAGATTAGAAGCTTGTACTAATCCTATAGCAGCCATCATTGCACCTGCCCATGCTGTCGTGGTCACGATTGATGCGATTGGCCTTACACCTTCTTCGGAACAAGAAACAACCTCGACTTCATTAGCTGATTCTTTTCCATATCGGCAAACCATACATCCTTCTTCGTTTGACATACGTTCAACAATACCGTGGACGGATTCACTTCCTCCATTGATAAATTCTCCATCGTTAAGAAGAGCAGCCTCATTGAGTAGAGTTCGCGCCTTCATATTATCAAGACAAGCAAAATACAAACTTGAAGATGAAAGTGCTTCGGTTAACTTAGAGTCATCAATGTCTTCATCAAGATCAAAACTTTCCACTCCCTCATCTCTATCAAATTCATCAAAGCCACTCAAGACATGGCCTGGCAACAGATGTTCAATATATCCAATAATCTCTACATTCGGATTGATTTCTGCAAGGCGAGAGTGTGCAACTGTAGCCTTTGCCAATCCTATGTGAGCAGTGTTGTAGCTGTCTCTTATACACATCTCCGAGCCC
>CAXDRT010000182.1:0-3082 GCA_963991835.1 uncultured euryarchaeote | reverse complement strand
CTTTTACTAAAATCGTAATCAGTGCTTATCGGGAGTTCATTATTTGGGGAGGTAAGATATGCACGTGCGAAATTCTCCCATCTTTCACCATCAATATCGTAAAGTATCTCCCAGGCCTTTATGAAAGAACCACTTGATTCGTTCCTGTTATCAATTGAATGCATAATGAAAAATCCTTCAAGTAAAGATTCGTTTACTCCATTTTCATCAACCAACTCCCATTTTTCTGCAACTTCAAAGACTGAATCATCTTCTGGAGGCAGGAATTTTTCATTTAGAATTTTATTTAGTGCGAAATCACCAATGGTTTTCGACAGATTAAGTTTTGATTTGCTGGTTCCGTACTTCTTGCGGCTTTCTTCAACATCACGCTCGAAGATAAGGTCGGCGAGGGCGTGGAATGAAAGGTTGGCCGATTCAAAATCTCCTCCATTTGAGGTTAAAATGTCTGCAGAACCGAATAAAACCAGTGGGTGCTGCTTCAACTTATCTGGAAGGAATCTGTTAAGCTTAACTCTATTGTCCAAGTCGGTACTCGATCGACGGATCATTTGATGGAGATAATCTTCGTTAAAATCTGAGAGTTCATAGGTGGTAAAGTAATCAGATGGCGCGATGTTCATGCGGCCAGTACAAATCAAGTGTGATGAATAGAATTGCGCTGTTGAGTTTAATCGATCCAAAATGGTGTGCATATTGTTTGTATTTTCATCAATACCATCAACGATGAGAAGTTTTTGTTCTGTCGAATCCAACCACTCTGAAATGTAGGGTTTGGTTTTTGAAAGGGTTTTCAGACCTATGCTCCCATCAATCTCTATGTTGTCAATGTCTCTTGCACGAATAAATAAAGGTGAAACCCTGATGTTTTCTGACTTCAAAAAGTGAATGCACAGTTGTGTGGTTAGAGTTGTTTTTCCAAGTCCTGAGTTCCCCTTTATGGCCACTAGCAAGAGGTCCTCCGAGGAAGGATCGCCTAACAATTCAATTAGTTCCTGTATAGTCAGCGCTGGGGAATCGTCTGTGGTCTCGATTAAACGGGAGTCAAATTCGGGTTTGTTGAGAAGGTCAATCCATTTCTTGATAACTTCATTACTTGAGATTCTTTTCGTTCGCTTATGCAATTGTTCGGTAAGATCCGTGAGATATGATTGATTGATTGTTGGCGGTAAAATACGAGGTATTTCTAATGAAGCGACACCATTGAAGAGGTAGTATGTTTCTCTTTCATTAGGTTCTAATTTGTTAATAGCGTCATTAAGAAATGCCTCATAAAAGGCTATGTCCTCGTCCTTTATTGCCATTTCAGCATCGTAGTGGGAAGAATCGCCTACAATATCCGTGAGCTCAATTGGCGTAGTGAATTGATCTCTATCGCCATTACTCCAGTGCATCTTTTTGGTTTCCTTTGAATATCTCTCAATGACATGCCCCATCATTTTGCGAAGGTTCTTATTGACGTTACGCTTTCTGAGGAAATCTAAGTGACTGGTGTACCAGTCTTTCAGTCGTTGATTGTTCTTTTCTTTCCAAAGAGGAGGGGTGTGATTTTTCCATTTCCGAATAGAAGTGTTGTATTCATATATTCCCTTGAAGAGAATTGCTGACACCCCCATAGCTGAAGATATCCCGACGATATTCTTTGAACCCGACAAGTAACTTTCAAAAAACTCTTTTTTTGATAGCAACTCAGTCAAGAGGTAAAATCCAGCATTTACAGCAAGCCAAACGACAATGAAAAAACTTACAATTCCCGCAATGAGATACGGTACATATTTTTCTCTTGTTCGAACTAATACCCTCCCAACCATACTTAATTCGAGGCTATCAACAACCTCTCCCATGGAATCAACGGTTGGTATGTGGAGATCTGGTAAGTGATTCGGAAACAGAATAAATCGCTTCAAATCACCCCAGTCCTCTGAATATTTTGGGTCGCTTGCCTCATGTCCATGCTTTAGAGATTGGAACTTTGTGTAATCTGACGGAGCACTTTGAGTGTCTTCGGCAAGGTTTGGTTCGGATTGGAACTCTTCCTTGCTTGAAGGTTTAGTATCCATACTTCCCAACGCTTGTCGTTTGTATTTAGCCTCATCGGAGCATTATGAATAGAGCGATTGAGGGTCTGTTGGAGGATATCCGAGTACGGTGGTTGTTCCATCAGGATTAATGTGGACTTCATATTCAGATGCTTCTCCATTCATGTCCTCTGTGGAGTAACGATCTGTCAAGAATTCAACAACCTGATTGTCCGAACCTCGCCATCGAAGGTTCGTATTCCTGAGTTCTTGGATATAGCGTCCAAGCACCATAATATCAGCTTGCTCTAGGCAGGCCAGTTGTGTTTCATCTAACTCTTCTCGATTGTACCCTGAATAAATGAAAATACTCTTGCCAATGGCCTTTAAGTCTTTGAGTAAGGGCAGTAAAGCCTCAGCCTGCTGGAGAGGCTCTCCACCGAGAAAAGTGATGCCTTCACAATCGGTTGCCCGAATCAGTTCTGTCAAAAGTTCCTCGTGCGAATAGATGGTGCCACCTTTGGATGGCCACAATTCCTTATTCCAGCAACCTTTGCAAGCAAGTGTACAACCTTGTAACCAAACGGCAGTCCTCCATCCTGGACCGTAAATTTTCGTTCGCTTGACGATACCGCCAATGTTGAGGCTAAGCATTAGAAATCAATCCATTTGGTTTCTGACGAATGATCGAATGTCAGCTGCCTTTTTACGTATTGCTGTCAGCAGTTGATCCTTGCTCATTGTTGTCCTGTTCTGTACCCCTAAAAATTTACCCCATTCATCGAGGTTTTTCTTTCTGGAGGTAGAAGAAACGAAGCCCCTGTCATAAATTGTAAGCATTTTGTTTCGGTTTTGATTATTCATATTTCTGCGACCCTGAAAAGTTGATCGAAATTCGAACACTTTCCGTCAAATTTCGAACACTAATCTCAAAACTGCAACATGCCCAAAGTACCGCGCCTGTTTGCAAAAACAAGGGTTTGGCCGTTTGCGCATCACGTTGACAATTGCGATCAATTGTCGATAAACTTTCGCACAACAAATTACAATGTTTACTGATATCT
>CAXDRT010000181.1:0-3088 GCA_963991835.1 uncultured euryarchaeote | reverse complement strand
GTTTCACAGAGAATGCAACAACGGCTTGCGAGACATCCATGGTTCGATTTAGTGGCGATTGCTGGACGAGAGCACGGACGATCACTGAGCGAGTTGGAGTGGAGATTACAACACAAGCGACCTGATTCATTAGACCTCTTACCTGAACCAATTCTGGATGTGCATTCTCCTAAACTTCCACTAAGATTGAAGGCCCTTGGAGTAACAATTGTATTCAGTGCCTTACCAAGTGGCCCTGCTCAAAAAATTGAGCCGCACTTGACCAGAAGCGGCTTGGTTGTATTTTCAAATGCTAGTGCGTACCGAATGCATCCAGAAGTTCCTCTCGTTGTTGCAGATGTCAATCCTGAAGCATTGGAGAAATGGCCAGGGGAACTTGGGCGGCTTGCATGTGCCACAAATTGCACGCTGATTCCTGTCCTTCATCCGCTTCATATCATTGCCAAACATCATGTGGTAAAGCACGTAAAAGTGCGTAGTGAACAGGCGTTATCTGGCGCTGGGTGGACGCTTTTATTTGATGATGAAAAAAGAAAATTAGCAATTGGGAACGAGATAGAAGGAGAAGCCCAGAAGTTAATCGAAGAGGCTGAACGAATCCTTCATCTCGGTGCTGAATGGGATGTTGTCTGTAGACGAGTTGATGAAACAGAAGGACACATTGTCAACGTTGAACTTGAAGTTGAGGCAAATGTAACTATTGAAGAAATTAATTCATTGCTTCGAAAAAATAATTACAGTCATTTGAGCAAACTCCCTAGTGCCCCTACAACACCACTCATCGTTCTCGAGGAACCCCCTACAAGAGAAGTTCATTTGTGGGGTTCATCCCACTCTTCAAACCCAGATCCTTCTCAAGACTTGCTCGCAGGAATGGAGACATGCGTTTATGTTGAGATGGTTGAAGGTACCACTATCAAATTCAAAGCACTCTCTCACAACACAATTCGTGGAGCTGCTGGGGGTGTGGTCTTACTAGCAGAACGAGCTATCGCTGAAGGCCACATTCCATCAGTAGACATAAATCCAAGCGATGTTTCATCGGACTGGTGAGGGCATGGGCATAACCGCAATGATTCCAAACATGACCATCGATGGACTTCAATCAGAAGCTACAAAACGATGGGGAGATATTTACGATAACGAGGCGACTCGTATGCAGATTATGCTCATTTGCCCTCGTAAAGAACGTAAAATTTTGGAATTGCACGGAGACATGGTTGAGCATGGCCAACCCGTTATCGGCGTCTTCCATCGTCCAAGAGCAGAAGCACGACTTTTGCAAGAACAAGGCCTCGACCCACGAAATGCTTCGTTTCAATTCCTCGACCTTGCAACAAGTGATCTAGGTCCATGGATGCAACACCTCGTCACGACTGAAAAGTGGGTTCGGGCTTCAATAACAATTCAACCTGTTCCATTCTCAGTCGATGTCCCTGCTCAAAGAGGATTTGAAAACATCAACATGCTCTGTTTCAGGCACCCAGACCTTCCCGCAATCGAGCGATATTATCTGCCATTCCCACCATCATCTGTTCCAAACAAGTGTTTCGTAAGTCTGCCAAGAAGGCAAGCTGCTGAATTGGCGCGACAACAAGCAGAGGTTCTCGGCGTTGGCCGTGCCGTAGAACCTGCAACACCAGAACCTGTTGTTCAGGAAACCATTCCAGAGGTTGCAGAAATTGCTCCTCCTGAGGTTGTTATGGAATCTGATGTCGTCATTCAACAACATGTATCAGTGCCACTACCATCGATTGATGATGGATCTTCTGATGAACCACAAAATGTAGAAGATGCAATTACAAAGGCAACCGATTCTGGATTTGGTGATATGCAAGCTGCTGGGGAAGAGTTGAACGCTATTGAAGATTCAATTGAGCCAGTTGTGGATTCTGTACCGCTTCCTCCAACCTCTGAAGAACCGAAACCTCCACAATCTGAAATCGAAATCGAATTTAGAGGCCTCGTATCAGAACTTCTTGCGAGTGGTATCGAACCAAGTGAAATAATGGATGACCCTCGATGGAATAGCATCAACGAGCGAGCAACAGCGGTTGGATTTGAAACATGGCCTGTATTTTTGGAACTTACCTCGATGGGCTAAACAAGTGAAAGGTTGATAATTGTCAGTGCACAGGAAAGGATGGTGAAGAAATGGGATTTTGCGTAACATGTGGACAATCACTGCAAGATGGAACCCGATTTTGCCGTTTCTGTGGCGGGCAGCAGCCTGGTGAACAACTCCTTGCGAGACTTCGAGTTGAGGCTGAGCAAATTCGTCAAATTGCACTGATGATGAGTAACCAGCAAGCCATGCAACAAGCAGAATATGCTGCTCGAATGCAACAACAGCAGCAATTCAATCAACAGAATTTCGGTCAACAACAACGACGTTGGTGAAGACATGCGTCAGAGGCATCTTGCGATGCGTCTTTCGTCCCTCAAACCACATCCCTGCAATTCAGTTGAACTCGAACAGTATCCTACTGAAGGGAACCTTGCTGCTGCATGGTTAACAAAAATTCATCTGGGTGATTCCTTCGAAGGAAAGCACGTTCTTGATTTGGGTGCTGGAAATGGAGTGCTTGGAATTGGTGCAGCATTCCTTGGTGCAAATCAAGTTACCATGGTTGAATGTGACCAGTCAGCCATCGATGTGATCGAAGAGAATATTATCAATGTCGAAGGAAATCAATTCTTGAAATCGATGAAGCATGTTGTGAATGGCCATTCCATCGAAGTTGATTCACCAGTGGATATAGCGGTGATGAATCCACCGTGGGGCGTTCAAACAAAGCATGCTGATCGAGTCTTCTTTGAAACATTATTTTCAATGAACATTCCTGTCATTCATTTCATTCATAGCATCGATGCTGAACACTTGACATCTCTTGCAAAATCCAATGGATACGCCCTGCATTCAATTTATCAGACCGATTTTCGGTTACCTGCTGCCTATGTTCATCACAAGCAGCAGCAGGGTTCAACTCGAATTCGATGCTATCGACTTGAGCGTTTGAATTGATGCAAAGGCATGTGATGGGTTGAAAAGGGGGCGCGCCTCGCATAAAACAGCACAAGGCTTCGC
>CAXDRT010000180.1:0-3094 GCA_963991835.1 uncultured euryarchaeote | reverse complement strand
TACGATGAACATCGAAGCCATTCCGATCATAGATGGAAGTTGGCGGCGAAAGTCTCCGTTCATGTCGCTCATGCTTCTGCCATACAAGAACTACATTTGAGCACATCGCTACAACCATGACTAGAATCGCCTATCGCCACACCTATGATGAGTGTCTCACACGAAGAATCTGGGGGAGCAAATGTCCGGCGTCAGACAGTGGCTCGACCAAACCAAAAGCCGTGGCATGAAACTTGGACTAGAACGCGTCCATGCGGCTCACAATATTCTCATTCAGTCCTACGAATCAACAATCGTTCATGTTGCAGGAAGTAACGGGAAAGGAACTGTATGTGCCTTGATGGCGACTCATCTAAATCGATTGAATCAGACTACAGTCATGTTCACTTCACCACATCTTGTTCGTCTTGAGGAACGAATTCGGATCGATGGTGTTCCTATAACTGAAAAACAATTGAACTCGTATCTGTCCCGTATTCAGGAAACTGAAAGTGATTTAGGCATTAAACTCACATTCTTTGAAATTACATTTCTTGCTTCCTGTCTATGTGCTCAGGAGCATTCTCCTGACGTGTTCATCATCGAAACTGGACTCGGAGGTCGCTTTGATGCAACACGAATTGTACCTGCAGATCTTTGCCTTTTGACCTCAATTCAACTCGAACATCGAGATATTCTAGGAGAGACTTTAGCTGAAATCGCTGCAGAAAAAGCAGCTATTGCTCGGCCAAACAAAGCCATGCTTGTTCGGGAAATACAAGATACTGAAGCTCGGTCCGCAATTGAATACGAAGCACGCCATGCTGGACAAGAGTATCTTGGAGAACTTCCTTCACCTGCAAGCGTAGAATGGATTCAAATCGACTCGGATTCTTCCATGAAAGAAGAAGCAATGACATTGGCAAAAGCAACGCTAAACCATCTTAATTTCAACATCGATTCGCTTGATGAGTCCATGCTTGCTCTTAATTGGCCTGGTCGAATGCAACACATCGAACCTATGTCTTGGGGAGGATCTCTTTTTGTGGATGCTGCCCACAATCCCAGCGGATTGAAGCGAGTGATTCCCACTCTCGTTGATCTCTTATCTTCACAACAAGAATGGAGTTTGGTCTTTGGTTGCACTCCCAAAGATGATTTGGAGGAATTTGTCCAGCCATTACTTGATCTCTGCAAAAAGCATCCACCAACAAATGTTCTCCTTACAGTACCACAAACTGGGCGGCATCCTGGAGTGTCGATTGCAAAATTAGTTGAATTCGATTGGCATTGCTTGAAATCGGTGATTCCTGCATCGAATCCGAAGGAAACAAGACAGGTCCTTGAGAAAATACAGCCAGAATATACATTGGCCATAGGTTCGCTTTATCTCATCGGTGAGTTGTTCGAAGTATTGCGTCTCTCTGGGTCAAAACATCTCGAATTGTTCCCACCAAACACTCAAAGGTAGGAAGAACGAGCCCCGTATGAGTCAACATGAGCGATAAGTGGGACCTTCGGTTTATTGAACTCGCACATCACATTAGTTCTTGGAGTAAAGACCCTTCAACAAAAGTTGGTTGTGTGGTTGTTGGTTCTGACAGGGAGATTCGGTCAACTGGATTCAACGGCTTTCCAAGAGGGATCGATGATTCAATGGAACGACTCGAGAACCGAGAAGAAAAATATCCTCTTATTTGCCATGCAGAGGAAAATGCAATCATGCATGCTGCACGAATTGGCGTTTCTCTCAAAGATTGCACAGCCTATGTAACATGGCCTCCATGTACTCGATGTGCTCGTTCATTGATTCAAGCAGGTATTGTCGAGGTTGTTTATGCTGGTGGAACCGATATACCGGAGCGATGGGTTGAAGACTTCACACGATCGACTGGTATGATGAAAGAAGCTGGTCTAAAACTTCGTAACGTTGACCTAGAATAATCAACCCCAGAAACGTCGAGTCCTAGCATATTCGATTTCTGCATGATGTATTGATTGGAGAAGGCTGTCCATGTTGCCATTGTGTCCTTTTCGAAGGATACGCTGAGCAGTCGCCTCTCCAACACCTCTTGCCATGAGACAAACAATTGCATGGAATCCATGTGTTTTGAGCAAGGAAGCGTTTCGAATCATACGGTTACGATCACTTTCTTCGTCTGAAGCGACCCATCCTTCAAGCATCTTTTCGAGACCTTCACGTGCGCAGACAAGCATTTGTCCCTTGCAAACAATACAGTTACCTGGGTCCTTGAGTTCTGGATATCTCTCAACTCTAAATCGACGAATGGCTTGACATTTCAAGCAACATAAGACAGCTCGTTCATTCATCAATCGTAGACGCAATCTTGCTCGGACCGCCTCATTATCCCAGTTGGGTAGAAGTAAATCACGTTGGCTTCGATCTGAAATTCCAAGAGGGCCTGTTGGCGTAACAACAATATTGAGTAATCCCGATTGTATTCCTTGTAAGACATCTTTCGCTCCTTGAATGTCCATACGTTCAAAGTAGAGTTTACTAAGAACCTCATCCACAACAATGGTTCCTCGATATTTACGAACCAATGCACCTAAGTTGATTTTTCGTGGGTCAACACCATGACGTAAGATTCCAAATGTTTTCGCCACTTGTGCGAATCTCCAACGAACTTGCCGAGAGTTTGGAAGAGTTACTGCGAGTAAGCCTTCGATTCCATCTGCTGGAAGTTCATTGAGCCAATTGACAACATCGTGCGGTTCTAGATCAGCACCTGAGAGATGAATTCGTGTTGGTTCGACCATTAAGCCTCCCCAACGCCCTGTCTTGGTTGAAGCCATTGCAAGGAGGAGATGTCCAATCGTTTCGTTGATCAGGGTCCCTTGGCAGATATTGATGACAAGTGCTTCAGAACGTCGTTCGATTGTGATTGTTTGATCGTCAGGTAATGCCTCAGTCGCATCAATGTGTCTGGTGATTGTATCTGCAAGAAGTCCAAGTGCTTCACCATCGATTGGATAATCTGCTAATGGCATCCCATCATGAGCAAGAATCCCTGCTGAATCAATTTGGTTGAGTTCTCGGGGCTCGAGTAGATCAAAATCTTCAGCAACAAGGCGACGTAGTCGACCAATATTT
>CAXDRT010000179.1:0-3126 GCA_963991835.1 uncultured euryarchaeote | reverse complement strand
CTCATGGAACCGTTTTCGCTGTGAAACCTGCTCAAGTTTCCAAGTCCGCACAAACAGGCGAATATGTCGGCAAGGGAGCATTCATTGTACGTGGTCAACGACAATGGTTCAAGGATTTAGATGTCCAAATGGCCGTTGGACTTGTTGCTATCAATGGAGTGCCATTGCTACTTGGAGGGACCGTTTCGACTATCAAAGAGCGATGTGAACGATATGCAGTCCTTTCACCAGGAAGGACGAAAAAAGAAGCCTTAGCAAATCGAATCTACAAAGCAACTGGATTACGAACTGATGACATCTTATCGATTCTTCCAGGTCCATCTGAAATCATTGAGGACGTAGGAATATTCAGTCAATTCAATCACTCAACAGAAGAAGAATGATTATTCTTCATTCTCATTTCGAACAAAGGCTGATGCCACAATAGTGAGCAACATCATGGTTTGAACCATTCCAATCGGGAACGGAAGTGTTTCTGATTCCTCTTCTGAATCCTCTGTCGAGACCATATCGGATTGTGAATAATCATCTGCCTTAATCATGAACCAATCAAGATCTCTGGGCAAATCAATCGATAGGAATTCTGAACTCTCTTGGTTAACAAGGAAATCATCCTCGATTCGAACACCAAACCAACCGTCAAGATAGATTCCTGGTTCAATGGTAATTGCATCCCAAACTGCAAGCGGTTGTTGGTTGTAAGATAATCCAAACAATGGATCATCGGTTCCGCTTGAAAGGAGCGGCGGTTCATGGACACAAACACCGTAACCGTGACCAGTACTGTGAATGAAATAGTCTCCATAGCCTTGCTCTTCGATATGGTTACGGGCTAAATCATCAATGAGCCAAGCGGGTGTACCTGCTTCAATAACAGGGAAAGTGACGTTCTGTGCGTCGTATACGGTCATATATACTTCAATAATCGTTTCATTTGTTGTTGGACCAACGCTGTATGTTCTCGTAATATCACTTACCCAGTCATTAACACGTGCTCCGAGGTCAACAACGACGATATCTCCTATTTCGACAACCTTTGGCCCTGCTCCGTGATTATCTGGATCTCCGTGAGGGATTGCTCCATTTGCACCAGAAGCTACAATGGTTTCGAAACTGGGCCAATCTGGATTAGAACCGTTTTCGATCATTGCTCGATCAATCTCTGCGGCTACTTCTTCTTCGGTCAAAACCTCTCCCATCAATACACGCCATAGCGTATGACGTGCAGTCTCTTGACCGATACTTCCCAATCGAACAGCCTCCCTGATCGATTCATCCTTATCAGGAGAGATGCCTGTGGGAGAAGGAAATTTTCCACTGAGTAAACGAGCTGCTTCAGTTTCGCATGCAGTCGCTGTTGGTACAACGAGTACCAATATCAGGAACACTCCTACAACCCAGCGCATGAATCAACCCAAGCACTCCCAAGCAATGAACCCAACGATTGGTCTCATCTGCGAACATACATTGCAACCGCATTACCGCCACCCAGGCAGAGTGTTACAATTCCCGATTTTGCATCGAGTCTTCGCATCACGCCAAGCATGGTAATGAGACAACGTGTTCCACTTGATCCTAATGGATGGCCAAGACTGACCGCTCCACCGTGTAGATTGAAACGATCATGAGGGATGCCAACTTCTTGAGCCACGGCGCATGAAGCGGAAGCGAATGCTTCGTTGTGTTCGTACACATCGACATCCAATACATTGAGATTGTTTCGTTCAAGTAGATTCTTGACTGCAGGGATTGGAGCGCTCATAACGCGTTCTGGCTCAACACCAGCGGTACAATAATCCTCTATTGTTGCAAGAATATCCCATCCTTGTGCCTTTGCAAATTCTTCGCTTGTAACGAGGACTGCGCTGGCTCCATCATTGAGTGTACTTGCATTTCCAGCGGTAACAATCCCATCCTTGTCGAAGACAGTTCGAAGTGTTGAGAGATGTTCAACTGATGAATCAGCTCGAATTCCTTCGTCCCGTTCAAGCAGAACTGGATCGCCTCTACGTTGAGGAATTTCTAAAGCGAAGGTTTCCCAATCGAACCATCCTTCATCCCATGCTTTTGCTGCTTTTTTGTGACTTTGAACAGAGAAAGCATCTGCTTGCTCTCTGTTGATTGAACATTCACGAGCAACAACTTCACCTGTGTTGCCCATGTGCATATCGTTGTAAACATCCCATAATCCGTCATGAATCATTGAATCAACGAGTTTTGAATCACCCATTTTCTTTCCTTTTCTCTGACCCATCAGTAATTGTGGAGCATTGGACATGCTTTCCATTCCTCCTGCAATAACAACGTTATGTTCACCCATTCTGATGCTTGTTGCTGCATGCATAACTGCTTTGAGAGAAGATCCACAAACCATGTTGATCGTAACACAGGATGTTGAAACAGGTAATCCTGCACCGAGGGCAACCTGTCGTGCAGGTGCTTGTCCGATGCCTGCCTGCAAAACCTGCCCCATCAGTACCTCATCAACAATGCCAGAAGATGGATTGATGTTCATCCGTCCAAGTAACTCCTTGACAGATGCAACGCCTAAATCAACAGCACTCATTGATGAGAGTGCACCCATAAATCGGCCGATAGGCGTTCTTGAGACGCCGCAAATGACAGCAGTGTGTTGACTCATGTCACTTGGAAACGAAGCGACCTCTTGAACATACGCATGCTCTTCTTTCGAGGTCACGAAAGCATTGATGAACTCAACCACGTGGCAGAGCCATGGGCAAATTCAAAACCGAACTAAAGACCACAAGAAATGCTGACCAAATGAGGGATATCGAAGTTGAAATCGACTTCACGAGCAACGCTCTAGCCTCCATTCTTTACCGACAAGGAGAAACTGTTGTTCTCGCATGTTGCACTAAAGAAGCACGCTTGCCTGGATGGTTTCCGCGAGATTCCACCAAAGGATGGGTTCATGCTGAATATTCCCTCCTTCCTGGCTCTACAGATTCTCGATTTAGAAGAGAACGCCGTGGTGCAAAGGGAAGGACGCAGGAAATCGAACGACTTGTTGCTCGTTCACTAAGAGCGGGTGTTGATCTTGAGGAACTTGGCCCTGTTGCACTCAATGTCGATTGTGATATTTTGAATGCTGATGGAGGAACACGT
>CAXDRT010000178.1:0-3127 GCA_963991835.1 uncultured euryarchaeote | reverse complement strand
GGTGCTCGTGCCGGGATTCGAACCCGGGTCGGCGGGATGAAAACCCACTATGATGGACCTGGCTACACCACACGAGCCGATGTTTCTGCCGACCAATCTCTTGTTCATAACCGTTGGCCATGTGTTAACTAGGCAAGCGTGCCATTTTGGAAGTCAGTGATTGCTTGGTGTATCTCTTCACGAGTATTCATGACGAACGGACCATAGCGTGCAATTGGTTCATTTAATTCAGGACCACCCAGCAATAAAAATTCAGCACCATTATCGCCCGAATTGAAGTTGATATTATCGCCAATCGTTAAGATTCCCAATTGACCGTCTTCGATTGTTTTCCCTTCAATTGAAAGGCTCCCTCCAAAGACATATGCCATAACGTTGAGATCGGATTCAATCGAATGTGAAAACGAACTGTTAGGCTCCATTTTCACGTGAATGAGTTGTATTGGAATCACAGTATCGATAACTGCAGAAGCACCTAATGCTTCGCCAGCAATGACTACAGCCTTTACTTTGCCATCTTCACTCATAGCTTTTGGAATTTGATTTGCAGGAATATCTTGGTATCGCGGTTGCATCATTTTGTCTTTCGAGGGGAGATTGACCCAGATTTGGAATCCGTGAGTAAGTCCACCTGTTTCATAGAACTCTTCTTGGGGTAATTCTGAATGAATTACGCCACGTCCTGCAGTCATCCATTGTACATCACCAGGATTAATCACGCCCTGATTCCCTGCACTATCCGCATGCTGCATGGCACCCTCAAGCAGATAGGTGACTGTTTCAAATCCTCGATGTGGATGATCGGGAGCTCCAATTGCTTCTCTTGGCCCCCATTCAACAGGACCCATTTCATCTAGGAGCAAGAAAGGGCTCATCAGTGAACCCATTGCAGCAGGTCTACGCACAGGAAAGCCACCTCCTTCGAGTGTTCTGTGAGTGGGAGCAGTCATTCGTACGGTTCTATTTGTCATTGAATCACCCTGTCTACGAGATCATCCATTGTGGATTGAGAAAATTCTTTGGATTTGTTCAGAGTCATTGAACGACCGATAACATTGCTGCCAAGGAAAGAAAATTGTTGCCTCATAGCCATCAAGCAATGCGCACCACCACCTCCACTATGGGTTGCTAAGAGGACTGTTTTATTGTTGAAAAGAATGCGAAAGTCATCAGATTGTACAGATAGCCAAGCGATGCAGTTGTTGAGAGCAGGAGGCATTACGCCATTGTATTCTGGGGCACAAACAACAAGCGCTGATGCGTTCAAAATTAAATCAGATAATGCGCCTGTGTCAGGAACAACATTGGAATTCTTTTCCTTTTCAGGCGTGTACAGAGGCCAGTCTAATTGGGTCAAGTCGACGACTTCTGAGTTCACGCCTTTATCCTCGAATGTATCTCGGAATTTACTGGCTAAGGTGTAGTTTTTCCCAGAAGAGGCAGCAAGAATGACGACACTACCAACCATGTTCGTTCTAGGAGACTAAGATATATCAAGCGTTGGTATTTACCGTGAAACCATGACTTTATCTAGGAAGGTCGTGAGAGAAGTTCATGTTTGTAGAATTGTTGGAGAAGCACCAAGGTCAGTTCCTCGTACTCACTGGGAAATTTTGCGGATATTGTACTGCTGCAAAACGATTTCTCGACCAGAGGAAACTACCTTACACAGAGATCTCATTTGACAGCGAGCCATCACAATTGAGAGAGGAAGTAGTTGAAGCAACTCATCATAGAACAGTCCCTGTTATCTTCGATTTGCGAACCGAGGAACGGATCTTCGTCGGCGGTTTTGATGAGTTAAGCAAATACCCATTGTAATCAAACAAGATTCTCAAGCCAGTTTTTGAGGATCTCATGATGCTCTGTTGGGATCATATGCCCCTTGCGATGTTCTACGAGCTCAACCGGCCAACCTGCAGCTTCAAACAAATGGGCAACCGCCCAACCGTCTTCAATTGGAACACGTACATCTCGAACACCATGCATCCAGAACATGTGCTTTGGATCTAATTCTTCAAGACGTAAGCGTAGTTCCATAGGTCGAACGAGGCGAGTGCCTAGTGCTACAAGTCCGATGATTCGATCAGCTAAAGGTAGCTGCAGCATTTCCTGTGCCATCGCACCTCCTTGTGAGAACCCACCTACAACGAGCGGACCAAGGGGTGCTTCTTCGGCAATAAGTTTCTCAAGTTGGGATAATGAAGAATCAACATCCATCAGTTCTCTTCTCGAAAGTTGTAATCTTCGAGTCACATCTGGATTTTCATCCTCGTATCGCCACCACGTATTTCCACGTGTTGGATGGGAATATCGTGCATCTGGTACAAGCAAGGTCCAACCATCTGGAAGAATCTTTTCAGCAAATGGCCTCATCATTTCTGCAGTGCCAGTCATTCCATGCATCATGACAAGCGTGGGCAAGTCAACACCTCATAGCGTCCAAGAGCGAACAAGAGCTCCTGCAACCTTGAGATGAACAAAGGAATCTTGACCCCGCACAGTCACCGTGATGGAATGGTCGCCTGAATTTGATGGAATGGTGCCAAATGAGCCCTTTTCAGTCGCTCCCGCACCCCAGGCACGGGTGAGGGGAGAAGCTCCTTGGTGGTCTTTGATGCTCAGTGAACCTGAACCCCCTTGCTGACTGATTTCGACGTCAAGGTACCAAACCAAGGTATCCCAAGCTTCGTTTGGAGAGTAGCCTTCATCAAGGAAGGTGTCGTAAATTTCCTGATCGTTTTCCTCGTACAAATTGTCATGGATATCGCCTGCACGATAGAAAAACACATCGCCAGTGTAGCCCGTTTTCTTTTGATTAAGGTTCATCTCCAAGTGGTCAATTCCCTCGTTATCTGTCCAAAGCAGGCTCTTGATGAAGCCTTGGCTGCCACTGAAGACATAACTGAGTTCATGGTCTTCGGTAGACGTTGCTGAAACGGTGACATCTCCGTTGTAGATGTTGTCGGTGGTGGCTGTCCAGTCTTGGCCTAGAAGCCTAAAATCCCATGAATTGCCAACCGTCCAGGGGAAGTTAAACACAGGTTGTGGATCACCGTTTTCGTAAACCGACAACCCATCCATGGTGACCCTTCCCAAGAAAGGCTGTCTCTTATACACATCTCCG
>CAXDRT010000177.1:0-3131 GCA_963991835.1 uncultured euryarchaeote | reverse complement strand
GCTTCACCGTAAGGTTCAGCCCATCCTCTGCGAACTTCGTATGCGATATCACTCGCGAGGCTGGTTCTTTTGGAGAGTGTTACTTCCATAGATAATTTACCGCTACCAGTTGCTGAGTCTGAGGTTGGGTGAAGTGACGGAATTGTAGCAGCAAACCGAGGGCCTGGGCCTCCTCGATCGGATGGAGATACAATCACTGTTGGATTGAATTCTGGATGATTGGTCACGACTGCTCCACCAGTCATTGCAACCTCCATGCCAGTGACAGAGGATTCAAATGAGTAGGTAAATCGAGAAATTTGCATAATCCAAGCACTTCCAATTGGTGCATAGGGTTCCTCAACCACCATCCCATACATTTGCATGTGGACACTAGCGGGGTAACTTCCAGTCTGCCATGCTGTTTGCATGTCAATGATACTTCGTCCACCCATGCTTTCCCACGGCATTTTCAAATCAACCCATCCAGAAGCAGTAACATCGATCGAAACACATCTTCGATGACCGTCATGCAAAGCTTGAATGAGACCCTTTGTTCCATTCATTCCAGTGACATACATACCATATCCTTCGGTCGTGTTCAGGTATACCTCTTCATTTTCAAGAGTTATTTCAAGAGACGAACCTTGTTCGAGAACTGTGTTATTTGAAATTAAAGTAGAGGCATTAAAAATCGTCTGTGCTCCGTTTGCTCGTACGTTAATTTCGAGGGAATGAGGAGTGCTTATCTGGAATTGCTTTCCTGATTCCATCCCTGTATCTGCTGCTCCAATTTGGAAAACCCCGTTTGTCTCAGCGTTGCTTTGCCATTGAATACCAACAGGCACATTAGAATTGAGAGATGCTGCTCCATCAATTCCAGATGGAGGCCATTGAACTCGTTCAGAACTCATTGCTGCCACAGTGATGCCGTTACCTCTCCAAGTAGCCGTCGCTGATTCCGTGTTTGGATTCGTCAAAACAAGATACCCTGGTTGAGATGGAGGGGTGAATGATGTTCCGTGGAGAGTTCCACTGTCACTCTTCCAAGCAGTTGCCCCTTCAATTGCATCCAGAGACACCATCAACTGTGCGTCTGCTGTGGTCGTAAGATGGACCACTTGAGGGCTTGCTAAGGTCAGTGACTTAGACCAAGACGTCTCAACATTGACTAATGTTGAAGGAACTGCTACTTCTGTGAATGAACCAAAATTTCCGTTTCCGTTTACCATGATCAGTTCGTCAGAAACAACATTCAGGTGTACAATACCCTGTGGTAAGGGAAGGGCCCATGAACGACCTTTTCCGTTTGCGCCTGCATCACTGGCTTGAATTTCCGATGAACCGCTTCCATTTTTCAACCAATAGACTTCTAACTCTTGTGTGGATTCAATCTTGTAGTTATCTCCTTCGAGATCCCACTGCGTTACATCGTCAACAAATAATTCCGCTGTTTGAGTTAGAACTCCGTTTTGGAGTAAATCCAATGTAATCGGACCAAGAGGGAAACTAAGGCCTGGTTTTGTAGTGAGTATTACTGAGTTGGCCCAAGAAGGCGCGGTGTAGTGAAACGGTCGGTCAGGTCCGAGTCGCATATCAGAGAAACAAACCGAACTTGTCGTGGATTCTGGATGACGTAATTGGAGTTCATCATCGAAATCGATGACGTCTCTGATTCGAAATGAGTGGCCTTCTTCCCAGGTTGATGAATACCACATGCCACTGCGCATAGCGTCCCATTCGAGTGATCCATCCACCGGAACGAAGTCTTGAGTCACCACGTCTCCAGGCATCCCTTTTTCGGCTAAATTTGTCGTTTGTTGATTGAATTGAGTCATCTGTGCAGCCATATCATGACGCTCAACACTGCCTTCGAGTTCTTCGATAACTGGGATCATTGTGACCATCATGATGCTGATGATGGAAAGAACTCCTCCAAACAA
This sequence comes from uncultured euryarchaeote, assembly GCA_963991835.1. Lineage (GTDB taxonomy): Archaea > Thermoplasmatota > Poseidoniia > Poseidoniales > Poseidoniaceae > MGIIa-L2. The sequence continues at coordinate 1,209 of CAXDRT010000177.1, read as the reverse complement.
GAGAACAGTTGCAATCGCAGCAGAAACAGCCTCTTCATTTCGCTGAAGTTCCTTCATTCGTTCACCACCATCCGACGAACGTCAATTTCCAAAGAAAGTCCAAAGTTTTGTGTTTCTACAGTGAATCCATCGACTCCACTTGCTCTTTGATATGGTGAAATGCCGATGAATTCATCAAGCGTTCCTGACGCTCGATTAAGTGTGTAATCGGTAAGCCAAATTTCATGATATTGAGGGTTGACAATTGAGTGAAGTGTGTTTTTTACGATTACTCTCAGGTTGTATGCTTCGCCAGTAAAGAGTTGAATAGGACCCATCGATTCAACTTTGAACCCAACATTTGGGCCATTGCCTAGCGATTCGCTGAGTTGAACATCTGTAAGGACAAGAGAAAGTCGTGTCGTTCCATCGACAAGGGTGTCAAGGCGTAGACGTGGTGCTTTTTCGATTTCCCATGAGGTGCTGGGATCTTTTGATATTCGGGCATCATTAATCAAAACAATTTGATTGAGACCACCATCGATGTTGGTGCTAATGCTTAATCCCGATAATACAAACCGAGCCCATCGATGAACATGAGTGCCTCCTTCGTTATACATGTCTACAATCAGGTATGTTTCACTGGTTAAATTATGGTCGATTACTGTATGATCAAATGTTGGTTCAACTACGAACGATACTGAATTTGTAGGATTTGTGACCACGACTGATGTGACTGATTCATTCATCGAGATGAAGTGCAATGAACTGCTATTGATTTCTTCCACTTGGACCACTTCATACGGTGTTAAATCCGCTGCAATTACCCATTCTTCCACAAGTTGTACTGGATTTATTGAAGAAGCTTGCAACGATAGGGCTTGTCGAGTTCCTGTTCCATTCGGAGCATCCCCTACAACGTCAAGTCGATCTTCAATACGATCGGCAATGTTGTTGGCACTGTTCCAATTGGTATTGTCTTGAAAGGCAACGAGGTACGGATTTAGAAATACGAAAACACCTCCCATAATGCTGACAACCATCGCCAACATCATGATGACGCCGAGGATTTCACTTACCCCATCATCCTCTTTATTTCGCTCTCGTCGCTGCATCGTCGTCCCCCCTCTTGTGTCTTGAGCATCTCGCCTGCATTTAGGGATTGACCTGCTGTTTATTGATTCATAGCAATTCTCTAGCTATTCTTTGGATTGCGTTTGTTGCAAATCC
>CAXDRT010000176.1:0-3274 GCA_963991835.1 uncultured euryarchaeote | reverse complement strand
GAACAACAGTTCAAAAGGGAATGGTGAAAAATACGGATTGATAACATGGACTTTAACTCAGACTCAATAACCCCAGACTTCAATGCGGACGACATCGATATTTTCGAAGAACTTTCTTCAAGCAACTCTTTCACAAAGACAGAAATGAATCCCCTTGAGAAAATTCTGCTCGGAGAAGACGAAGTTAACGAATCGATAGCCTTTGATTCAGATGTAATTGCAGACTTACTGCAAGTCCTTGCGCACCATGCAATCGTAAAGAGCTCAGACGATCCAGCAGGCGTCCTGCCTGCCGTTGCGAATGATGTTGACATCAATTCCGCACGTGTTACTTCACAGGAAGACGAATTCAGACTTTCTCTCCTTGTCGAACTTCAAGATGAAAAGAAAATTCGCCCTTGTGTAAGAGTTCGCCAAGAAAATGGATCACTGAACATCGTTGAAGAAGAAGAAAAGGTTCCTAAACAATGGCTCCCACTCTACAAGATGCTTCATCAAGCACTCAGCAGCGCTTTGGATTCTCTCAAAGCAACTGCACAAATTGCTTAATCAATGTAAAATTAAGTCCCAAGTAATGTCAACCTTGTCGTTGATAGTATTGGATACAGAGCAGTACTTTTCGTGTGACTTCTCGATTGTCCTCCGTACAAGTTTCTCAGGTACATCACCTTCTACGTTGTACACAAAGTGCATCTTTGTGAATGAACGAGGTTGTTCCTCCCTTCGCTCTGAATCCATATCGATCCAAACATTCCCGAACTCACGGTTTTTCAGACCTGTTACGACATCCACGATCGAACATGCCGCCACCATTTGCAGCAGTATCTGTACAGGGTTTGGCCCATCTTCCCAATCCACATCGATGCTTTGTCCATGTTGATTTTCACACCTCAATTTCGTGCCTCCGGCCCAATATACGCTGCCTCTCATAGAAACTACCGCGTCGGTTGGTTCTTGAAGTGGTTATTGGTGGGACGTTATGAGAACTATGAGCGGAACACCTATTGTCATGAAAGATGGTAAACTACACATCCCAGACCACCCAATTATTCACTACATTGAAGGAGACGGAATTGGGGTTGACATTACACCTGTAATGAAAGCTGTTGTGGATGCTTCAATCAACAAAGCATACAGTGGTGCTCGTGCCATTGCATGGAATGAAGTTCTCGCTGGTGAGAAGGCTTTCAATGCAACTGGAGAATGGTTGCCAGAAGCAACTCTCGATGCTATGCGAACTGGTTTGGTATCAATCAAAGGACCTCTTACAACCCCTGTTGGCGGTGGCATACGTTCACTCAATGTTGCTCTTCGACAAAAACTCGACCTCTTTGCTTGCGTACGACCAGTTCGCTGGTATGATGGAACGCCATCTCCAGTGAAATCACCTGGTGATGTGGACATGATCATCTTCCGGGAAAACAGCGAAGATGTGTATGCAGGAATCGAATGGGAAGCAGGATCTGAGGGAGTAAAGAAACTAATCGACTTCCTCACAAACGAAATGGGCGTCGACAAAATTCGATTCCCGAACACCTCAGGCATTGGAATTAAGCCAATCAGTCAAGAAGGTACAAACCGTATCGTTCGTGCTGCATTCCAATATGCAATAGACAATGACAAAGACAGTGTTACTCTTGTCCACAAAGGCAACATCATGAAATTCACAGAAGGTGGATTCAGAGATTGGGGGTATCAACTAGCAAAGGAAGAATTCGGAGCAGTTGAACTCGATGGCGGTCCATGGTGTACAATGACAAATCCTATCACAGAGACTACAATCACAATCAAGGACGTCATTGCTGATGCAATGCTTCAGCAAATTATCACACGACCTGCTGAATACGGTGTTCTTGCCACAATGAACCTCAATGGAGATTACATCTCTGACGCTTTAGCAGCCCAAGTCGGAGGCATTGGAATTGCCCCTGGCGCCAACATCAACTACGATACTGGCATCTCAATCTTTGAGGCTACCCACGGAACTGCTCCAAAGTATGCTGGTCAAAACAAAGTCAACCCTGGATCTCTTATTCTCTCTGCAGAAATGATGCTTCGTCACATGGGATGGAGTGAAGCTGCAGATCTTATTGTCAAAGGCATGGAAGGTGCAATCAGCGCAAAGACGGTGACTTACGACTTTGAACGACTTATGGATGATGCAACACTCATGTCTTGTTCAGACTTTGGCGATGCTCTTATCGCTCACATGTGAAGATAAGCGGCTCATTTTAAGAGCGAAGCCAAGGAGATAGTGTGCGGCTATTCTTGGCAATTCCGAACCCAAACCGTTCTTCAAACGCTCTTGCAACGACAGTGAAATCACCGTCATGAGTTGCAACTATAATTGCACCCACATTGTCGATTGGACGGCTTGAAAGCACTGCTGCATACTTCATAATCATTTGATCTGGCTCCTCAGGATATATTTTTCTTCCTTTCAAATCAGTTCGATGAGTTGCATCGCCATAGAACTCTTTCATCTGTGTGAGTTCGTCAAAGATTTCTTCATGCTCAATCAAGAAAGTAGTCATTTCTTTCTTCAATTCATCCTCATTTGAATCGGTTTCAAATTGTTCATTTGAATCATTCCAAGTTGAAAATTCACCAATCAACTCTTCCACCATTTTCTCGATAATATCTGAGGTTAGAGTCGAGTCGAGTGTTTCAGACTCAATAAAGGAATTATCAAAACGCTTTCTGACATCTCCCATGGACCGGGCAATATTCCGAATCTCTCCACGAACGACTTCTGGGAGCCATAAATCAACCCGATTACTTTGTGCTAAATGAAGAAGATATCGAGCGAAGTGGGAACGTTGATTCGTCGAATCTTCGAAATGATTTGCACGATTAAGTTTCTCTTGTATGCGTTGATAGAGGGCATCAATTACAATATTTGTATCGACCAAAACAAGAGGTTTGAGTGGTAGATTACGCAGGTAGCGTCGATCTGAGGTTTTGATGCTTGTTTGATGTCTTCTGAAAAGCAGCAACTCAAGATTTGCAAACGCTTTGTTTTTGTCCGGGAAACGACCTGACAATTGTGCACGTTCCAAAATCCGCAAAGCGTCCAGTGGAGAGGATTCACTAGCTTGGTCGGCCAATGTGTGAATTTCCACAGGATCAGGAGAATGCATTTGCATAATGTCCCTATATCGTCGATCGAATGATTGTGAACTCTGTGTTCTTCGGTTTCTTTGAAGTGCATTCGTTGCTGCAAGGATTCTCCCCGTAAATGGTTCACTCGGAAGTGGTTTTGGATGTTCATCGG
>CAXDRT010000175.1:0-3342 GCA_963991835.1 uncultured euryarchaeote | reverse complement strand
GAGAAACACCATTTATTCCTCAAATTTTTGGAGGTAAAATGAGTGATATGGTAACTGCAGCTTCAATGCTTCAGGAAAGTGCAGATGTGATTGATCTCAATTTTGGTTGCCCTGCTCCAAAGGTTACCAACATCTGCGCAGGTGCTGCATTGATGGGTGAACCCCAGAAACTTGTTTCGATGGTGGAAGAGATTGTTGATGCCATCGATATACCTGTAACTGCAAAGATGCGGCTAGGGACTGGCCAAGGACCAAACAATGCTGTTGATATTTGCCAATCTCTCGAAAAGGTAGGTGCTCAGCGATTATGCATCCATGGACGGACGCTCAGACAACGTTACTCAGGGATTGCAGACTGGGAAACAATACAGGTTGCAGTCAATGCGGTCGAGATTCCAGTTGTAGCAAATGGAGACATTACGGGCCCAGAAAGCGCTCAAAGATGCCTTGAATTGACAAATGCATCTGGACTTATGATCGGAAGAGCAGCCATTGGACGGCCAGATATTTTTGGTCGAATCAAAGTAGGATTAGGATGGATGGATGAATCAGAATTACCGTGGGTTCAGGTACATGAAGGGTCATGGGAATTGATGAGTGAGACCTCAAAGGCATTCGCTAGTCGAAGGTGGTGTTGGGATCGATATGTCGAACTATGTCGGGAAACGACTGGACTTGCTAAGCAATCCATGCAGCGACATGCTATTGCGTTCTCGAAAGGATTACCTGGGGCAAAATCTGTTCGAACGCTGATGCATGAATTATCAGATGTAGATGAATCCGCTCAAGCGATTTCAAATTTCTTGCAGCCGAAGGCCGAATCAGAAAGTTGACTTCCATTCTTCGAGGTCATTTGCTTCTGCCCATGCCTCATCTGTGGTTTCGCCACGAAGTTTGAGAACTTCTCTGGAGAGAAGCCAGTAGACCAATGCAAGGGAATGGCGGCTCTTGTTGTTTGCAGGAAGTGCGACGTCAACATTTCGCAACTTGTTATTTGCATCAACAAGTCCTACAATTGGTAGACCCGTGTTGACTGCTTCACGTAGTGATTGTTGATCGGATGCTGGATCTGTTACAAACAAGACATTCGGCTCCTTGTAGGAACGGAGAGCTGGGTTTGTTAGACTTCCAGGAATGAAACGTCCAACAGCGGAGAGTGCTCCAATTGCTTCTGCAAACATACGAGCAGGCCTCTGCCCATATTGTCGTGCGGAGACAACCATAATTCGAGATGCATCATATTGATTGAGGAATGATGCGATGATGCGAACACGGGTATCTGTAGCGTTAACATTTAGGAGGTAAAGACCATCGGAATTAACGGAATCAATAAAGCGGCCCATGTCCGCACTCTTCTGTTTTGTACCGATGTTTACACCAGACTCTTCGTATAGTTCTAGTGGAATCAAAAGACCTGTTTCTTCCGACATGATGGTGCCTCAGCAAGCAACCGACCAAAACCCTCTTCTTAACCGCTTCGCAGTATCTCCCCACCCAAAAATGTGAGATTGTATGCGAAGATATCAAGATAGATGAGTCTTAAAATGAACATATGGGGGTCACATTTGCTGAAGGAAGTGAGGGCCCAGACGGGTTTTACATCGATTCAGATGGAAACCCGTTACCAGTTAGTGCAAGTGAAATTGAGCGTTATACGTATTGTCCTGTTTCGTGGCGACTAGCAAAAGAAGGAGCCGCCGGCGTAGGTGAAGCCATAACAAGTGGTATTGACAAGCACAAAGAAATTCATCAAGAGATGAATGATTTTCAAGCCTCAATGATAAAATTACGACGAGAACTCCTGATTTGGTCGTGGTGGTTTGGAATCATTATCGCATTTGCAATTGATGCAATTGCTTTTGTCTACATTGATGATCTGATGAATTCTCCAATTGAAATGGCAAAAATTCTGTCCATGTGGTCTGTTTCTTTTCTTGGCGCAGCGATACTTTCCATTGTAATACCGTGGAGAAATTGGTTGAATATGGAGCCTTCGATCTCCGAGATTGAAACAATGTACAAGAGTTTTGAGGCCACTGGACTTGAACCCACATGGAATCCTATCGGATTCCTTGGAGGTTGGTTTTCGGGAGGAAAAACTGAAGCTGGACTTTTGCTTTCTACCATTGTTATCGGGTTGCATGCAATTGCCTTGGCTGCAGCAGACAACCGAAGTCAAGCTGGTTTCATATTGGTCGTTACTGCATTCGTTTGGACCTTTATTGCAACTTGGCAGTTACAAAAATCTCTTTTTGCGGAGAATGAAATGATTGCAAATAGAAACAAGGCTGGATTAGAGGAAGGCACTGACATCGTATACTCAGATGATGATAAGTCGAGTGGATTGTTGCAGGATACAAACACTGGATTGAGAGGAAGACCTGATCAAATCGTCATTATTGATGGAGAATTCATCCCTGTTGAACAAAAAACTGGAAGGGTACCAAAAAAGCCTCATCAATCACATCGATTGCAACTTTTAGCGTACATTTCCCTTGTTGAGACAAACACGAAAAAAGCCCCTCCATATGGTGTTCTAAAGTACAGTGAAAAAGATGCACATCAAGTGTTCTGGGATAAACATGCCAAGGAATTACTTCACACCACCATCAAAGAAGTTCAGAAACTCATGGTTGAAGGTGGCGCTAAACGAAATCATGAGCGTGGGGGGAAGTGTCGAAACTGTAGTAGAAGGCACGCTTGTGAACAATCACTGTTCACAGAGTAACGCATTCACCATCATCTTGTGGAAACAGAATACATGTCCTGGTAACGGTAATTGTTACTAAGAAACTGTCTTCGCCAATACCTGCTAGACCACCGCCACTTGCTTCGATAAATACATTCCAATCACCTGAGAGGAATTTACCATTTTCCTGTGGATCAATCTTCTCTTCGAGTGTACTTTCTGTTGTAGTTGTTCTCTTTGACCACAACTCATTTCCGTTCGAATCCTTGATTGAAACGTCGACATAACGAGGATCGACATCATCGCTGATTACATCTGAAAGGAAGAATGAGGCTTTGAAATAAACCGATATTTCAGTTACTGCAGAGTCAATTTTGAAATCTTCATCCCAAGATTCTTGTTGAGCATTGACAAATGTGTGTTCGATCGAGAGAGGGGTAAATGATCTTGATTGTTCTGGTTCGTCTCGAAGTGATTCCATGTACTCTCTCCCTTGGAGTAGACCAAGGCATCCAGATGTTGACACGAGCAGCATGGTTAATGCGACGAAAGCGGCGAGCGTTCGATGCTGCATGAACACCCCCAGCATACACAAGAATATGAAACTGTCTCTTATACACATCTGACGCTGCCGACGATACTCCTTGTGTAGA
>CAXDRT010000174.1:0-3447 GCA_963991835.1 uncultured euryarchaeote | reverse complement strand
GTCAAAGGGGGTGGACTCAAGATCCTCTGCGTAATGCTTCGCAGGTTCGAATCCTGCCCCCGGCACCATTCTCACAGTTCTTCGAGTTCTTCTTTCGCATCTTCTGTTAAGGATTGGAAGACCAATCCGTCTGGATTCTCGATCGCAACCAAGGCCTTCAGAGAATGCAATTCAGCGAGTTTCTCAGGTGCTTGTGCAACCTTTACTCGACTGTTTGATAATGTGATTTTAGCACCAGGTTGTGGCGCTTGAATCGAAGATGGCATCCAGATTCCAATGGTTCCTAATGATGGATGTTGAGCAACGATGAGTTGCTCTTCAGCCGCTTCTCCAACAACTGCAGAGATGTACAACGGACGTTCATCATTCAACAGGACTTCAGATGATTGCCAATCGGTTGAAACTTCAACCTGACGTTCCTCTTCCTGTCGCTTACTGATGTCTTCAACTGTTTGTTCAACAGCTCGTTGTTGCTGAGTTGTTTGTTCATGAATTCGGTCGAGAACACGACGCAGTCCTTCGACTTCAACATCATCATCGTCTTCCATTGCACGATGAGCCAGCAGCACTAATTCACCCAGATGTTCGTCAATGTTGCCATCAGTTGAGGAACATTCCATTGCCTCATCAAACAATTCAATTGCGAAATCAGGACGATTGAGTGCAAGGAAGGATTCTCCCAATTCAGTCAATGCTTGCATAGCAACAGTATGATCTGCTTGAACCATGGTTTGAACCGTTGAAATCGTTCCATCATAATCCTGGCCGTTGAGGAATTGAGCCATAGACAAGACAACATGTTGCTTCAGTTTCATCGAATTATTGAGTGCTCCTAGGCCGATTGCTGCAGAAGATAATCGAACTGCTTTCTCGTATTTGTTACCAGATAATGCAAGGACAGAAAGACGGGAAAGGATTCTGGCTTCGATGGGATCATCATCAACGTGTGTTGCTTGGAACAATGCACTCGCAAGATGTTGATGGGAACCGATAGCATCACCTTTCATTCGTTTCATAATGGCAAGAGCCATTTCACTACGAACAAGGATGCGTGAACTAAATCGATGTGCTACATCAACAAGTTCTCGATTGAGTGGGGCCAAATCAATTCCCGAATCTTCGAGAACTTCAGCCATGAGTTCCTGCGTTTCTGAAATAACCACTTCCAATGATTCATCGGCAAGTCGTTGCTTTAGATTGAGAACATGGTCTTCTAGACGAAGCATTTCTCGACAACTTTCGAACAATGGTTTGAGTTTTTTACGATGACTGGTTTTGATGTCTTCACCACTCAGATGTCGACCTAATTGATGCAAATAGTCCACGCTTTGGCCTTCAGCAGCAGGGGCGGACGCAACCACATTGACCTTTGCAGGAGCAGTTGCCAGAAGCGAATCTACCATCCAAGTGATCTTTGCTTGAACGTCGTATTCATTTCTTCGACTAATTGCATATTGCATCTCAGCAGCCCGAATTCGGCGGCCTAATCGGCGTAATTCACTTGCATGCTTCCCTTTCACAGATTTAGAAATACGCTCAAAGAACGTCGAAGGAGGACAGACCTCTGCAGCGAGTTTATGCTCTTCAGTTGCCTTTGCCATTTTGAAATCATCAGTAACGAGAAGAACATCATGCCCCTCTCGTTGTAATTTACTCGAGAGAACCATCAATGACAAATCAACATCTTGAGGCGATGCCCGTTCTCCAATCTTTGAGGCTAGGCCACGTATTTGCCCATCATCGACGGAATGCGTTGTAAGAAGGGGCTTAATTTGTTCAAGCAAATTTGGTCTTTGTTTCCAGCGTTGAAATCGAACGGTTCGAATCTCACCGTGAACGCCATCAGTGACGTGCATTGTCTTGAGGGCAGATTTCAGATCTTTTAGGAGAGTCGTTGCCCCCATTGCTCCCATGTGAATAAAGCAATTTGAATCAACAACATAGGTTACCATGATGTTTCGAGTGCAAGTCGAATCATAAGCCTTGAGCCGAATGAACTGCGAGAATCGCATCAACAAGAGGGGCGATAGTTGCACTGTTTGGATACGGTGAGACCACATTTGCCGCCGCACGTACATCAACGAATGGTGTACCCACTGAAACGGACCAACCAGCCATTTCAAACATCGATAAGTCATTTGGAGCATCACCGACGCAGAGCAAATCTTGTGCTGACCATCCCATCTTTTCCAAAAGTACAGTCAAACCACTTCCCTTCGACAGGTGTGGCTCCATGAGGTGAATTGCAAAACCAGTTCGCACAACATCAAGATGCTTCCATTCACTCTGACCGATTGAAGATGTTACTGTTTCCAGGTCTTCATCGGCAAATAAACACCATTCACTTTCTCTCCAAGCGTTGGTGGTGATTCCATTTGGATCGATTTCTTGATGCTCTTGAGCCAGCCATTGAGCTGCTTGTTTTGCCTCTTGTCCAGATGCTCGAACAATAGGTTCAGGCCATGACGGGTGCCATAATACGCCGCCGTTTTCGCAGCATATAGGGCCAGTGAGTCCAATAAATCTCCACAATCCGTAAGTGATTGCTCGAACATTTCCAGTTGCAAGAACAACCGTGATACCTGCTGTTTCAAGCCTTCTCAAGGCTTCGACAGCATGCATATCCAACAGTTTGTTTTCATCGGTCAATGTTCCATCAATATCGAAAGCAACAACCTTTGGACACCATCCAGGGGGAAGCCACTCCATAGACCATCGACTGCCTCCTCTTTGAAGAAGATTCTTACAAGAATTCCGCACAAAATCATGAGAGAATTAATCAAACAGGAACAAGGCACTCAGTATATGGGGGAAAAGGACGAAGAGGTGTTCTTTTCCCTTGAAGATGAGGAACCTGCGGTCAAGGCTGCGCCTGTTCAAGAAAAAGCAGAACCTGTAATCGTTGCTGAAGAAGTACCAGAAAACATCGAGATTCTCGATGCCGATGTGATCATGCAGGCTACTGGAAACTACGCAGTGGAATGGCAACTGATTGGAATGGACTGTCCGGATTGCGCTGGTAAAGCAACTCGAGCTCTCAATCATCTTCCTCAAGTTTCCGACCCATACGTATCAGCAACATCTGGTGAAGTTCGTCTTTCTGTGGATTTAGAAAAAGGTTCGATAGCCGAAGTATCCAATGTCCTTCGCTCACTTGGACATGCTCCAGATACTGAACATCATATGTTGAAGGGAGTGAAAGCAGCAACGGTTGCAAAACGCAACAACATCGAGATTCGTGGGTTGCGTAAACTACTGAAACTTCAGCCAGGAATCCTAGATGTTGAGATTGAAAAAGAAGGTCAGATTCTTCTACAACTCGTTTCTCAAGCCGATGCTGATTTACTTAGAAAGCGAGATGAAGCTCTGGAAAATGTCTGCGGTTCGGCTCCAAAACTCATCGCAGCAACCTCCAATCGTTTGCGTCCAGATCAGTATCGTCTGCTT
>CAXDRT010000173.1:0-3450 GCA_963991835.1 uncultured euryarchaeote | reverse complement strand
CCAAACAGTCCTCGGCAGAAGACTCTGGAGTGATTTCTGCAGTAGGTGGAAGCGCTGTTGCATCGACAATTGTCAACTCCTTGCTCGTACTTTGGCTTCTAGAACCGTCGCTTATTGTCAAGGTCACCTCGTATGTTCCAGTCTCTGGATAACTCCAATCGGACGTTCGTCCCGTAGCGTCAATTGAATTGTCGGAATCGAAGTCCCACTTGTAGGTCAACGCAACACCACTAGGCAGGGAATCGCCTGCATCGAAGTCAATGGTTTGGCCTGCACGAATATTTGTTGCAGGAGAATATGTGAAGACTGCAACCATCTCTCCTTTCGATTCTTCATCATCATTTCCAAAGCAGCCAGCAAGCCCGCTGATCATCATCAAACCAGCGAGTAATGTTGCTTTTTTCCAAGCGCCCATACAATTGCCTGCGTGTCGGCTATTTAGAAGCCTTTTGCGTTTTGTTTGCCTAAAACGAGAACAATGAGGTCTGTCTGTTACCTGCAAACAATTCTTTGGCATTCCATCCAAAAGCTTCCGTAATACGCCCCAAAGCAGCTGCTAAACGTTCAGCATAGAAGCGACCATCGTAGCCAGGTATGCCTCCATCATCTTCTGATTCAATCCAAGGATGGACTTGCATCGGTCGGTTTGATGCGTTTGTAACGACGTATGAGATTTTCATTCCCGGTGTAAATCCGAGCCCACGTTCAATCAATATCTTTGCAGCACGTACTTGAGCCATGCTTTCGGGTCGAGCATAGTCTTTGGTGAAATCAACAACTCCGTTTGAATCAATTCGTCCTTTACAGGACTTGGCAAGAATCAATCGCCGAGCAGGAACTTCATGTTTTTTCGCCGCTGCAACCGTTTCGAGTGCATGTTGAATTAACGCGTCTCCGTCATCCGTCAATGCATAGTGGAAGGTTTGCTTCATCGCTGTTGTAAGATATTCAAACGAATCCGTCCGTTGGGTTTCATACCCTCGAATTAACATCTCTTCGCTCGGATAGACAACTTGGCCCACGTAGCGTTTCTTTGCCCCATGGCTAAAGAACACTGAAAGCCCTTTCTCGTATTCTAGAACGGCAGAATCTTTGCTGTATCGTTGTGCAACTTCAAGCCCAAAATCGATCATAGCTTGTTTTGCAGCCTCATAGGCATCAATGGTTTCTTGATCGTCATCTTCACGAAGTACAGAAGGTGAACCCTCAGCAACAGGTGAACGTACGAAGATTGAATCTGTATCTGAATAGACGACGTGATGCCCTTCTTCGTCCAGTTTCTGGATAATCGCCTTGATGTTGTGACGAGCCCATGCTGTAATTGATGAGCCCAGATCCTTGTGCGTGAATCTGTAAAAGCCCGACGCAAAGACACCATAGAAGGAATTCATGAGGATCTTTACCGCATATTGCATTGCATCATGGAATTCTTCTTTCTCTGCTTGTTCATCATTACGTGCTTGCTTGAGCAAGGCTTTGTGTTCATCTCGTTGGCCCATCAAATCCTCAAGTAGGGTTGGAACCAGTCCTTTGCGGTACGAAGAACTCCAGAACTTTGCTTCCGTTGGTGATGTGTGAATTTCATCATCATCTGTTGGTTGTTCTGGATGCGAAGGGTCAATCCGAGTGGTATAGCATACGTTATGTCCAATCATAATACTTGGATACATGCTCTTGAAATCGAGTACTGCAATCCATGGGTGCAGTCCTGCTTCAACATCGTGAACATAGCCACCTGTGATTTGACCTTCCTTTGCTTCAGCGCTTCCTGTAAGGGGAACAGCGACTTCACGGCGATCTGCTAGACGGACAACAAGGCTGTCCAAGAGTTGACTGGTGCTTCCATTAGAAGCAGTTTCAAACGGTACTTTCGCAACAGCAGCAACCGCTTCTTTACGTCGAATCGCTTGAATTGCGTGGAGAATATCAAGAGGCAATGCGGCGTCTCGAACACAATATTTCATGACTTCATCAGGGCGTGTGGCCCATTCAACATCCATATTGGAAGCATCAATATCCATCTTTTGCATATCCTCCTGATCTGGGAACAGCAGTTGTGCAATGAAAGAGAGCGTCTCTCGCTGAGGGCGTAATGCTTGTCGGGCTTGCCACCACGCATCAAAGATAGCACGTCCTCCAAGATTCCAGGCTCGATTCGATTGACGTCGTGGGAGAACTCCAGTTCGGCTACGATTGCATTCTGTTTCTAGATGAGGCGTTCGGCCCCAACCGAGCAGATTGCTTCTCGCTTTCCATTGCTTTCGACTGGTGTGATGTTCCATACGCTCAACCATTCGAGGGAAATCGAAATTATCGATGTTGTATCCTGTAATAATATCAGGATCTTCATCACGAACCATCTTCGTCATTTGTTCCATAATCAAGTCTTCAGCCCCTTGATATTCGTAAACACGACGATCTCCAGTTGCCATATCTTCAACCCAAACTGCAGCACATAGGATGGTGTTATGGGCAATACTGGTTTCTAAGTCGTATGAGAGAATCCTCCAAGGAACTGCGAATGGTTCGCTCTGTTTCACGTTTTCAAGCGTCACGGCAACGGTTCGATCTACAGCATAACGCCCGACTCCACCATGTTTCAACACATTCGTTTTGTGTACATCGTCGTCATCGTCCCAATCCCTTGAATCAATTAGATGGCCTTCAACAGCCAGATGCATACCGACGTCATTGTCCAAAAACAATCGATTGACGAAGGGAATATCACCTGAATAAATGGTCCAAGATTGTTTCATTAAGTCAGTACGCAAGGAAGGGACATTGAACGGTTGAATCGCTTCAACTGTCCAGATTGGCTTCTCACCCAAATCAGTCCATTTCCATACAGGTCCACGAACGTCAACAATGTCTGAGCGTTTCCGAAGAACTTCGATTCGATGAAGTTCTGCATCTGTAATCGGATTCTCTCGACTTCGCTTTCCCATGGTTGCAATCTCAAAAGTTGGACGTAGCCCTGAGACAAGAAGGCAAATGGAGGCTCCATCTTCGCAGCGACCAAATAACTAGATGGTCGTTTTAGGCGCCTCGTTTTCGCCATGAGAATGGTAACGACCGCTGACCACGCCGAACCGCCCTGCCCATGCGTCCATGGCCTGCCCTATACCTCGACCGTCTTCAAACCAAGCCTTACCTCAGTTGGAGAGAAACCGGAGTTTTTTTCAAGAATTTGATGAGCAAGGATTGAAAGCCCAATCTCCTTAGCGAAATTCGCGGGTTGATACTATGGGCAAGGATATTGATTGGGACAAACTTACCTTTTCGCTTACACCAACCGATACAATGTATGTTTCAACAACGACTGCAGAGGATCCTTGGATGCCTGGCGACCTGCGCCCATACGGCAATATTGAGATCTCTCCAGCTGCGGGCGTCCTCAACTACGGACAAGGCTTGTTTGAAGGGATGAAAGCATACCGAACGGCTAAAGAT
>CAXDRT010000172.1:0-3451 GCA_963991835.1 uncultured euryarchaeote | reverse complement strand
ATTCGGTGTCTTAACTTTTAAAAACAACTAAATTTTAAATCAAAAAAAACGTATATGAAAAAATTATTACTCTTTATGTTTGCAATCGTTGCACACTTTTTTTCCTCTGCTCAATGCGCTCATACACTGAATATGATCGACACTTATGGTGACGGGTGGAATGGTAGTGCAGTAGATGTTACTGTAAACGGCGCTGTTGTTGTAACTGGTGCAACAATTAACTCTGGTGCTTCTGCACTTGAAAATTTTCAGGCTAACACAGGTGATGCAATTGCCAATTTTTGAACACACTGCTAACTTTCCATTTTCTAGAGAAGACGTTTGGGCATGGCATGCTCGCCCAGGTGCAATCCGGCGAATCATGCCTGGTTGGGAGGGCATACGCCCAATCGAAGTGGGAGGCATCAAGAATGGTGCTAAGACCTCATTCAAAATTTCAATCGGACCAATTCCACAGCGCTGGGTTGCCGAACATCATAGTTACATCGAAGGAGAACAGTTCTGTGATAACATGGTCAAAGGACCGTTTGGACGCTGGGATCATGCTCACAAATTTCTTGCTGTAAGTGATAACGAAATGACGATTCATGATCACGTTGATTGGAAGTTACCGTTTCATTTTTTCAGCAGAATTGGTGCTCCAATCATGGTCATGCCTCGACTTAGGCAGATGTTCAAGCATCGCACACGAAGAATAAACGCAGATATGAATCGACAAGCCAAGTTCAAAGATATGCCCAAAAAAAGAATTCTCATCAGTGGCTCGACTGGTCTAATCGGGACTCAACTTTCAGCATTTTTAGAAACAGATGGTCATGATGTGCATCGATTATTGCGCAAAACGACTGCGCTTCATCCTGATTCAGACAAAGATAAGATTGTGCGATGGGATGATCAAACTGGACAGGTCCTCGAAGGAACCATGGAGAACTTCGACGTGATTATTCACTTGGCAGGAGCTGGAATAGGAGACAAACGTTGGAGTAAAAAACGAAAGCAACTCATCGTTAATAGCCGAACGATTCCAACAAAAAATCTCGCAGAGCATATTGCTCGCCTTTCATCACCTCCTTCACTTTTCATGAGCGCATCTGCCATTGGTTACTACGATAATAGGGGCGACGAAGAATTAGATGAAACAAGCCCTGTGGGCGCAGGATTCTTGGCAGAAACATGTCAGCAATGGGAACAATCCACGGAGCCTGCACGTTTTGCTGGTATCCGAACAGTCATTTTGCGAACAGGCCTTGTCACCACTGCAGCTGGAGGTATGCTTCAGAAATTGCTTCTTCCTGCAAAGATGGGAGGAATGGGTCCAGTAGGGGGAGGTCGCCAATGGCAATCATGGATTTCCTTTGACGACCAGATTTATTCCATTCATCATTTGATGAATCAAGATGATTCTGAAGGCGTCTACAATTTAACAGCACCCAATCCCGTTACTCAGAAAGTCTATGCAAAGACATTAGGGCGAGTCTTGAGGAGACCAGCCTTTGCTCCTATTCCTGGATTTATGATGAAACTCCTGTTTGGAAAAATGGGTAAAGGATTAATTTTGGATGGACAGAAAGTTCATCCAAAGCGATTGATAGAATCAGGATATGAATTCGAACATTCAGACCTTGAATCAGCCCTAAGAGATACATTAGGCCGATTCAACTAGTCGTCGCTTTATTCATAACCGAATTCGAACTTGGCGTAACATGCTCGGGCGTTGCATAGGTGTCGGCCTCTTCGCCCTGCTGCTGGTTTCGATGCTTCCTGCAGTGAATGCTGACGATTCTCAACAGTCGTCAAATCTCCTGACTGATGGCGTTTCCTCTAATGGTTATGTTTGCGATCCAGATGGTTGTTCCACAAATGACGGGACGGACTGGTGGCGAATCTATGCATATCAAGGTGACATCGTCAGTATCGCTTTTTCAGGTTCGATGAACAATGCTGCATGGTGGTGCCCTGGAGATGGCTGGGAAGCAGACTATTCAATGCATGATGAAACTGGTTCTCAAGTTGCAAGTATGGCGAAAGATGACAACAATCCTTCGGGTACGCTCTCCAAAACAATGCCCCAAGCAGGAAATGTCTATGTGAAAATTAAGGGTCAAAACTCTTGGTGCAATGATGGACTCGATTACACACTTCTGGCTTCCATCGATAAGACTGCACGTGATACTGATGAGGATGGATTTGTTGATGCTGAAGATGATTGTGACTTGATTGTTGGCTCATCAACAAACGATCGAAAGGGCTGTATTGACAGTGATAGCGATGGTTGGTCCGACACAGATTCGGGATGGGATGTCCAAAATGGAGCAGATGCTTTTGAAAATGATGGAACTCAATGGAGAGACCGAGATTTCGATGGCTATGGCGACAATATTCTTGGTAATCAACCGGACCACTGTCCTGATAATCGCGGCTATTCTACTGATGATCGATTTGGTTGCATAGATTCAGATGCTGATGGATATTCTGATGCAGACCCTGGCGGCCTAGATGGCCTTGAGCCATGGTTCGCACACCCAGACGGGGCAGCAGATTCCTTCCCGTACGAATCCTCTCAATGGAGAGATACCGATGGAGATGGTTTCGGAGATAATTGGGATGATCCTATGTGGAACGAAACTCATATCGCATGGGGTATTGGAGAATGGTTGTTTTCAGCGGAACAACCCGATGCTTGCCCGTTTATTGTCGGACTTTCCTATGCAGACAGATATGGTTGCCCTGATGCAGATGGTGATGCTTGGTCTGACCCTAGTGAGAATTGGACCACGAGTGAAGGTGCAGATGCATTCCCTGCAGAGCCAACTCAGTGGCGTGATCGTGACTTTGATGGCTATGGAGACAATCAAACAATAGGAGCGAATCTTATCGATGATTTCCCAGATAACCCTACACAATTCAGAGATACTGATCTTGATGGCTGGGGCGATAACCAAACCTATGGGGCCACTCAAATCGATGATTTCCCAATGATTCCCAGCCAATATCGTGATACAGATGGTGATGGGTTCGGCGATAATCTCAGTGGATTTGAAGGAGATGTGTGTGTGAATTCAGATGCTGAAGAGGTTGAAAGCGGCTGGATATCAAGATTCGACCGTCTTGGTTGCAGAGATGTTGATTCAGACGGATACTCAGATCCTACCGATGATTGGATACCTCATCCTGAAGGGTTTGCAGACGCATTCCCGAGCGATCCTTCTCAATGGTATGATACAGATGGTGATGGGTTTGGGGACAATCTTGAATGGTTCGATGGACAAGCATGGCGTTTAGCCTACCGTGGAGATGGTTGTAGAACCACTTCTGGGCTGTCGACGTTCGATCGATGGGGCTGTCCAGATTCAGATGAAGATGGTTGGTCGAATCCTACATCCTATTGGTTAGCGAGTCCAGGTGGAATGGCAGATGCATGGCCAGAAGACCCTACTCAGTGGCATGATTC
>CAXDRT010000171.1:0-3480 GCA_963991835.1 uncultured euryarchaeote | reverse complement strand
TCTCCATTCCATCAACCAAGAAGTCACGGAGTTTCCTGAAGAATCTCCATTTGCACCGAGCACTTGGTTGCCAGCGAGGTCACGACCCTCGACAAGGACGTTTACTGTCAACAGATCGATCAGCATCTCATCGGTAATAACAGAAAGATCCATCTTACCTGTACCAACCAGATTGAGTCCACTAATTTCAGTTCCTTGAAGTAGGAATGGAGCATCTCCGCCTCGAATATAATCGCCTGTCACGGTATCTTCAACCCACCATACCAACCGTAATGATTCATAATCGATACCACCTTCTTCTGAAAGAACAATGGTGACTTCATGTTCATCTGCACTCAGAATTGCTCCTGGACGAGGGGTTTGAACTTCTTTTGGTTCAGGCCCAAGTCCATCGACAATCATCCATTTAACAGATGATTCTTTTGCCGTTGAATCAATCCCTTGTGGCGGCAAGCAACCCACAGACCAAGTGAGTGGAATGGTTCCAGAAGTGGAGGGACTCACGAGAGGAATATTCCAAATGCCATCGTATGTTTGAACAGAATATGTTTGTCCTGCAAACATAACATCAACACTGCAATTGAATTCTGGCATTGTTGTTGTTTTCTCAAAGACAAGACCGCCAGTGAGTTCGAACGGAGAATTCGGTGGAATACGAGCCCCGTCATCAAGTGATGAACCCTGAGTCAATACCAGAGATACGGTCTCTTGTGGAATCATCAATGCAGGGGAGAATCGCCACCGTAGTGCAGGGAATGTTTGGAGTACTTCTTGTCCAGCACGATCGACAATTCGAACACTCGGCTCTCTGAACGTATCACCCAAATCAGGCGTTGTCCAAGCAAGTTCCAGATCTACTACAAGGCGAGTGTCTTTTTCATAAGGTCCTGCTTCTAATCCATTGAGTGCAAGCATATCGCAAGAATGGATGATCAGATGTATGCTATTCGAAGTACATGAATCTGTTACGAAGTTCCATGTAAATGAAAGTGGAGAGGTTAGGATATTTGATGCAAGTTGAATCTCAACTGTGGTCAAATCGGAGGCTCCGTTTGGCTCACTCATATCGACACGCAACGTGTATGCTTGGCCAGGGTGAATCCAGGATTGAACACCGCCGTCCCAAGACATTGCATTTGAAGAAAGCGTGGGCGGACCATCTGGGCCAAGTTGATACATGAACAGATGCTCTCCATCGACTGAAGTACCGCCGTCCTGCAACGATTGTCCAGATGCATCGTTTCCTACAAGGTATCCCGATACTTTCTGGCCTAATGACCCCATTGAATCATCAAACAGGAGCGTATACAATCCTGTTGAAACAGTCAGGTCAGTTGGTATAATCAACGATCTTGATTTGTATTCATCTGCACTTGGCCATCCGTTAAGATCAGTATCATCAGCCCATTCACGCCAAAGCATGACGTTAACATTGGAAGGCAGCAGAACAGGATCGAGAATTTGGAATTGGACTGTTTGACTGGTGGAAGCCACACGATGGTCATACCAGTCAACACTGGAAAAAATGACCGAAGGCGAGGTTGGATCGATCTTGAAGGAGCGGATTTGCTCTGATTCGATGACAATATCGCCCCCTTCCAATGGAACGACTCGAACGGTCCATTCAAGGTCGCCAAAGGTAAACGGCGCTGCATCTGAAACATTCCACATATCACCATCAAGTGAGGTGGTGTTTGCAACCATTAAGGAGCCCTGCCAAAGTTGAACCTCAGCATCTCCATCGGCAAATGAATCAATACCTTCAACTCCTTCATAGCCAACATCGATTGAAAAGTTTAGACCTGTTCCTGCAGCCAAGTATTCTTTTGATGATGAAACTAGACCATTATCATCTGTGATGATAACTGATTTGATGACCAGATCGTTTTCAAGCGCCTGAAGTCCTGCTCCGCCCCAGAAACTTTGACTGGGTCGTGAAACGACATCGTTGTCCAAAACAACTCGCATTGAAACAGAGAGTTGTTGCTCGTCATCCCAGCCTTGTTCAATTCTAAATTGAACTTTCATCTCACTCATGGTTGCAGAAATACTGGTTACGTTGATTGGTTCCGTCGGGTGAAGTTCAACAAGATGACTGTCACCCTGGCCAAGAGGCGTCCCCCCACCTATGGGGAGTAGCCACGTTGCATGATTCAAGTCACCTTGAACATCCAAGCGAACAACGGTTGCTGAACGATCCTCATCGATATTGAATCGTGTAGTGAAGGACATCCAACGTTGTGATGGCGTCATTGGCCATGTCGCATTAGCGACAGATGCCGTTCCAGTCTCAACATCTTCACTAAATCCGAGATCGGTCACTTCCACAATGATTTTCCCATTTGATAATCCTGTAAAGGGGAAAGTGATGGTTGGATTCGCGCTTGTTGTTCTTGTTGCTGAATTCGCAGCCATCACCAAAGGAGATTGCTCATCGGCACTTATCGAGACTGAGGTATTGAATGGAACTGCGAGATTCGAAAAGGTTGCAAAACCATTCCCGTATGCTTCGATGTCCACAAGTGCAAAGCCTTCGCCCATGTGATAAAGCACTCCAGATTGACTTGCTAGAGTGGCTTGCAATAAGGCAAGTTCAGTAGAATTGAGTTGTAAATGATATGCAGTCTCTCCATCAATGACCTTTGAAACGATTGTAGTACCGCCAACACGAAGAGATAGTCCAGTCATGTTCCCGTTATCGGATGAGACGCCAAGGCCAAAACCACCCAATTCAGAAGTGGGAATCCAAGCTGAAGTCGAAGCGATTCCCGAAAATCCGAACCCAGATGAGGTTGTATATTCTCCTGAATCAAATTTGTCTTGGAATCCCCAAGACCCTATTCGAACGTCTTCTCCACCCCATTCATTCATTCCATCATTGTCGAGATCAAGAGATGGAGCATTCGTCTTCCCACCCGTTTGTAGCGTAACTTGTACTTTGTCAAGTAAACTTGGCGTGGATGAATTGTGAACAAATTGGAGTTGGAATGAATGCTCATTTGCTCCAAGTGAACCAGTGTATGGTAGAGTTATCGGAGTCCAACTTTCTGATGCATCATGGCGAACGTATGAATCATATTCATTCATGACTGCTGAGACCAAATAGCCAGCCATAGGTGCGTTGTTCGAAAACCAAGGCGAGGTGACTGTGCTGTTGTTGAATGAAGTCAAACCTCCCGCTAAAACCGAGGCATTCGTAACACTCCATCCACGATTGGAAGGATCTGTGGTGAATTCTTCGGTCATGAGCCCCCCCGCAGAGATAGATTCGATAAGGGGCATCGAATTGGTGCTTGAACCATACAGTTCTAGACGCAATCTTAGAGAACCATATTCTTCCCAATCTACGGCATCAAGATGGATTCGAGTTCCATTCATCGATTCAAAGCCAGATATGTTTTCGCCAGTAACCTCGTCAATAAGTGTCCATGTTAAGAAGGAATTTTCAGGGAAATCCGCGTTGATGTACATCGGAGCATA
>CAXDRT010000170.1:0-3489 GCA_963991835.1 uncultured euryarchaeote | reverse complement strand
TCGATGGTCATGGACCAACAAGGACAATTTCACATCGCTCACTTCGATGATAAAGAGTATGATTTACGATACTCAACAGGCGCTCCCAATAGCCAATGGACGACCACCATAGTGGATGCAACTGGGCATACTGGCCGGGACCCTTCAATCGCAGTTGATGCTGCTGACCAACCCCATATTGTCTACCACACCTGGACTGGACAGAATCTAAAATACGCAACAATCGACCCATCAACTTCCAACTGGACGGTTAGTACGATTTCTAGCAATAACGATGTTGGCGACGGCAATTCTCTGATCATCGACCAAAATGGAGTCATACACGTCGCCTTTAGTGATGAGACGGATGACGTCTTGAAGTACGCTACAAAATCAACTGGCTTGAGTGTTACAAACGAGATTACGGTCAAATTCGGCCAATATGGTTCGGTAACAGGTACCGTTGTTGATGATTCAACGATTCAAGTAACAACGCCTGCAATATCAACGGGTGATACAGTAGCTCTTTCAATTGTCGACAAAGACGGTGTGCAACACCAATTGTCTTCTTCATTCCAGTTTATTGATCAGAACGACTTCGATTCCGATGGTGTACTAAATGACAACGATGACTGTCCAGAAGTTGCTGGTACTTCCACCCAAGATCAGAACGGGTGCCCAGATGATGATGGCGATGGTTACAGCAACTCTGGCGATGCATTCCCGAACGATGTTCTCGAATGGGCGGATACTGATGGAGACGGTGTTGGTAACAATGCTGATGCATTCCCGAACGATTCCAGCGAGACTGAAGATAGCGATGATGATGGTGTAGGTGACAATACTGATGCATTCCCATTCAATGCCTTCGAACAAATTGATTCGGATGGCGATGGTGCAGGCGATAATTCAGATGCGTTTCCAAACAACCCGAGTGAGACCGTGGACAGTGATGGTGATGGGGTTGGAGACAACGCTGATGCTTTCCCTGACAATGCATACGAGCAACAAGATTCAGATGGAGATGGCGTTGGTGATAATTCTGATGCCTTCCCAAATGATTCGAGTGAATCTTTGGATAGCGATGGTGATGGCGTAGGCGACCTCAACGACCTGTGTTCAAACACAATTCAAGATGTAGAAGTCGATGGAAACGGTTGTTCACAAGCGCAACTGGATAGTGATGGCGACGGATATATGGATACACAAGACACCTTCCCACTTGATTCAACACAATGGCAGGATTCTGATGGAGATGGATATGGCGACAATTGGGGGGACTCTGATTGGAACGACACTCGTGAGTTAGAATGGCCAGGAGTCTTCGTCATTGGAGCGGTACAGGCTGATCATTGTCCAGATACCTTTGGCAACTCGACTGCAAATGGTTTCTACGGTTGTGTCGATAACGATGGAAATGGAATTCCAGATCAGTTCCAGCAACCAGAAACGAATGAAACAGATGATGAGAACGAGACTCAAACACCTCTCGATTCCGATAACGATAGCGTTCCTGACATCGTGGATGATTGTCCTGAGACATCGCCAGGCGTCGTCGTCGATGCTGACGGTTGTGAGATTGAAGAAACGCAAGAGGATAACGAACCATCCTCTGGGTTCGAGGCGTTCTTTTCTGGCAATGCTGATCCCGTAACAACCACAGTTGGTGTAGGGGCGATTCTCCTCGCTGTGTTTACCTTGCTTCAAACGAATGCAGTAGCAGCAGTTCTCCCGGATGCTTTCCGCTGGGTACAGGTTCTTCGTAAGAACTCGAAGTTAACAAAAGAAGAACGTAATGAGTTGACCTATCTCCAGTCACTCGTTCAAGCCTACTACAATGATCCAAAGGAATTTGCTGAAGAATTAGAGGACTTGAAAGCAGATCTAACAGCACGATTTACGAACAATCAAATCAAGAAAGAAACGCGGGAAAAACTCCTCATTCTCATCGAAGAGCTTCAATCATCAACCTCGAGTGAATTGTACAAAATTGCTCACAATGACACCTACTTCGGCTTATCTCAAGTCGTTGATACAGACGAGCGTACAAGTCTTCTTGAGGAAAAGATAGCAATGTCTGCTGATGTTGATAAACAGAATCTTTCGAAAATTCCACCTGCCAATTCACTTGGCGATTTGGATGACAAGGGAACCTACTGGATTGAATGGCCTGTGGGTTCAGGAACTTGGCATTACAGATATGCTCCTAGCGAAACGTGGACTGTTTGGGATAAGTGATTTGTTCCTAGATCATTCTTGGTTTTTTATCCAAGGCTCGAAAACGCGCGTCCATTGCATATGTTTGGCGCGAAAGGTCATAACTGAGACGAACCCGTTGCTTTGCAATGGGTGGCGAAAAGCCGAAAAAAGAAGGATTCGATGGTGCTCGGCAACGAGCGAAAACATCGACTTCAGCATTTGGCGTCTCTCGAAGAGAAAGCCACGATGCTTCAACCTATTACAACAGTCGAATCAACAAAGGAATCGCTTCACAGAGAGATGTTGGTGAGCCCCAAGACTTGCCTGAAACGTTCCATAATGTTGTTTTAATTGGTGACGCGAGAGAGAATCCATTGCCAGATAATTGTGTACAATTGGTAGTTACCTCCCCGCCGTATAATGCTTCAAAGGCCTATGATGAAGATTTAACGCTCGACGAGTATCTCGAACTGTTGCATCAGGTCTTTGCAGAATGTTATCGAGTCCTTTCCCCTGGCGGAAGAATGGTTGTGAACGTAGCAAACCTTGGCAGGAAGCCGTATATTCCTCTTTCAACACACATCAATAGCATGATGATTGAATTGGGCTTCCTGATGCGTGGAGAGATCATCTGGGATAAATCGGCAAGCGCAGGTTCTTCTTGTGCATGGGGCTCTTTCCAGAGCGCTTCTAACCCTTGTCTTCGTGATATACATGAATATCTCCTTGTCTTCTCAAAAGGTGATTACAAACTGCCTCGTTCGAAGAAAGAACGGGCTGAAGGACGTATCGATACAATCGAGAAGCGTGATTTTATTGAACAGACCAAATCTATCTGGAGATTTGCCACAGAACGTGCAAGTCGCGTCAATCACCCAGCACCGTTCCCAGTTGAATTACCTCGTCGTTGTATTGAGATGTACACTTTTGCTGGTGATGTTGTATTCGATCCATTCAATGGTTCAGGAACGACCTGTGTTGCTGCTAAACAATCAGGGCGAGTGTTCGTTGGAATGGACCTCTCCAAAGAGTATTGTGCAATAGCCGATGAGCGAATTATGAATGCAGAGCCGGCACAATTACCAGAAGTTGAAACCTCCTCTTCGTAAACAAATGAAGCGCAGTGGTTTTGAATAACCAACGGGAAGACCCATCATGGCCGATTGGGATTCATCCGTATTATCTGGCCCCGAGGGCGAGGATTGGCGTGTACCAGTCTCGGAACTTGAGCAGAGATTGAACGCTCTCGCCGCTGCCTTGGAAGCCTCATCACTTCCAGGTGCACTCATTCAGCATCCTATTGATCTGTAC
>CAXDRT010000169.1:0-3638 GCA_963991835.1 uncultured euryarchaeote | reverse complement strand
TGCGTATGGTGTCGAAGTCCTTCCTGTAAAAACTGCAACACTTCCCCCAGCAGATCACACAAATGCCTACCTCGTAGGCGACCCTGCGGGCGAATTTGTTCTTGTTGACCCTGCTTGTCATATGAGAGAAGGTATGGAGGAATTGGCAGAAGCAGTTGACCGCCACAAAGGGGAATTGATTGCGCTTCTTTTTACTCATTCTCATGGAGATCATATTGGAGATATGGATTTGCTCAGAGAAGCTTTTGATGTGCCTATTTGGGGAAGTGAATATACTTCGAAAACCGTTGCATGTGATCGTATCTTGAACGATGGCGATAGACTTCAACTTGGAAAACAGGAATGGACTGTTCTCATCACACCAGGCCACCATCCAGGCCATATTTGCCTCTCATCACCCGCAGGTATTGTCGCTGGTGACATGGTTGCAGGGATTGGAACCATCCTGATTCCTCCAGGAACAGGCGATATGGATGTTTACATCGAGCAATTAGAACGTCTTCGCACGTTGAATCCTCACCTCTTATTCCCAAGCCATGGCCCTGTTATTCCATTGCCTGAACGAACACTGTCGTATTACATCAAACATCGAAAACAACGCCATCAAAGAGTGCTCGACGCTGTGGAATATGGACATAAGACAATTTCAGCCATTGCCACTATGGCGTATTCCGATTCACCAGAGGCACATCCTGGTCTTGCTCAAGACCAAACCCTTGCGCATCTACTTTCACATGAACGAATGGGGCTTGTTGAGCAACAATCGAATGGATGGAACCTAAAAGGAGTTGAATGAATGCCATATAGAGTAGTAATTACGAAGCCAGGATCTCCATCGGTCCTAGATATCCAAGATATTGAGATGCCAGTTCCAAAGAAAAATGAAGTCTGTATTCAGGTTCATTTTGCTGGCATTAACTTTGCAGATACACTCATGCGTATGGGTTTCTATCAACCAAGACCACCGTTTCCATTTACCCCAGGCTACGAAGTTAGTGGAGTCATCCATGCGCTAGGAAGTGATGTTGAAGGATTCCAAGTAGGACAACGTGTTGTAGGGATGATGAGAACTGGAGGACAAGCAACTCACGTTGTTACTGAAGTCAATCGAGTCATTCCAATTCCTGATGAGATGACGCTAGAGGCTGCTGCATCAATGCCAGTCACCTACATCACAGCGCATCACATGCTTCATCATCTTGGAAATCTAAAACCAACGGATTCGGTTCTCATTCACGGTGGTGGCGGAGGGGTTGGAACTGCAGCTCTTCAACTCTGCAAATGGGCAGGAGTTGCCAATGTGTGGTCAACTGCATCTTCAGCTAAAGCAGATATTATCCAGTCATACGGAGCGACTGCAATCGATCGACACAACGAAGATTTTGTAGAACTCATTAAGAAAGCAACTACTGGCAAAGGTGTTGACCATATTCTTGACCCAATTGGTGGCGAACATCTCAAGCGAAGCCTATCTGTTCTAGCACATGGCGGAAAATTATACACCTACGGGATGTCTTCAGCAGCTCCTTCTTCAAAGCGTTCTCTTCTCAAAGCGTTCTTTGCTTTCCGAAAACGTCCTCGTTTCGATCCGATGAAAATGATGTCTCGAAATCAAGGCGTCTTCGGTGTCCATATGGGTACATGGCCTGATGAAGATGTCATGACCGAACAAATGGAACGCATTGTCAATGGAATTAAAGAAGGAGCTCTGGTTCCTATAATTGACTCAGTGTTTGATGCACGTGATGTTGCAAAGGCTCACCAATACATACATGATGGGAAAAACATCGGTAAAGTCTTGTTACGTTTTGAAGAATAGGAGGGATTGAAATGAAGGCATCAATGACTGGATTTGACGTACGTGCTGTTTCTCAGGAACTTGATTCATGGGCAGGCGCTTATGTCAAAAAAGCCTACATGCCTCATTACGAACAAATCGTTCTTCGAATCAATCCAAAAGAAGCTGATCAATTTGATTTAGTCATTGTTCGCGGACAACGCGTATACACTTCACAGAGAGATCGTCCAATGCCGATGACGCCCCCTCCGTTTGCTATGGTTTTGCGAAAACATCTCAAAAATGCACGACTGACAGGTGTTGAACAACTTGGGTTTGATCGGGTCCTTCTGTTCAGATTTGATACGAAACATGGCAAACGCTCTCTAAGTGTTGAATTATTTCGAGATGGGAATGTTATCTTGATGGATGAAGATGATGTGATTATCCAGCCACTTACTCATGCAAGTTATGCTGGACGGACCATCAAGAAGGGAGAAGTGTACATTCCGCCACCTGCTGCGATGGATCCTTACACTCTAACTCCAGACGTGATAGAACGTATCTTTTCGGATTCAGAACGTGATTTAGTCTCAACCCTTGGAGGTAAGATCAATCTCGGTGGTGTTTATGCAAATGCTGTTTGTGACCGATCTGGACTTGATCCAAACAGCCCGTGCGAAGATGCAGATGCTGCTGTTGTACACGCTTCTTTGATGTATTTCTTAGAAGAATTAAAAACATCAAATCAAGGGTATTTGATTGTAAAGCCAAATGAAGAACACACTCTCGAGGCGTTGCAAATCATCGCTTCTCAAGAAGGACATGATGCTGCTGCAAACGGTGTGATTCGGGAAACTGCTAAAGAAGCAACTCCTCTCCTATTACCGTCGCATGAAACGGCGACATACATTGAATATCCGACACTCACTTCGACCATTGATGCCTGGAAAGGTCATCATGACGCAAATGCATTAGCACGACGAGAGCGAGAAAAACTCGATGCTGCTGCACCTGGACGTGGCCATTCAACAAATGTAGAACGGCTTGAGCGGCGTTTGAAACAACAAGAAAAAGCGCTGGAAGGATTTGCAAAGAAGATTGAGAAACAACAAGCGATTGGCCATGCTATTCAATCGAATTGGACGCATGTTGAAACCATCCTACAACAAGCGAATGAAGCACTGGAAACAAAGGGCTGGGAAGCAATTCTCTCTGGATTAAAGGAAAACCCATGGGTTGATTCTGGCAATCCTGCAGACCGCACGATGATGGTTCGCCTTCCAGATGAAAATGGAGAACCTGGAAAGGTTTTCACGCTTTCTCTTGATGAAACAGTGCACCAAAATGCACAACGATATTTCGAATCGGCTCGTAAACAGAAGGACAAGACCTCTGGAGCGACAGCAGCCTTAGCAGATACAAAGGTAGAATTCAAGCGAGCGCAAAAGAAAGAAGCAAAACAACAAGCGAGTGGACGACTTCAAACGGTTCGTAGAAGTAAACGTCTGTGGTTCGAGCAACACCGTTGGAGCATCATATCTGGAGGCCATTTATTGGTTGGAGGGAAAGATGCAAAAGGGAATGATGCAATTGTCAAGAAGCATCTTTCTGGGGGAGATATGTATCTTCACGCTGATCTTCATGGCGCACCAAGTTGCAGCCTCCGAGCAACCCAAGGCTTTGCAATTGATGAGGAACCATTTGGACAACTTCCACCAGGCGTTGCTTCCTATCGGATCGTCGATAAACTCGGAGATGAGCGAATCACGGATGAGAAATTAGAGGAAGCTGCTACTCTCGCTCTTTGTTGGAGTCGAGCATGGAATGGTGGAGGTGCTCATGGAACAGTTTTCGCTGT
>CAXDRT010000168.1:0-3643 GCA_963991835.1 uncultured euryarchaeote | reverse complement strand
TGTACGTCATTATTCGCCCCCTCAAATCGATGAATCAATAACTCGAGGATTGACCTCGAGCGTACTTGTTGGAAAAGGGGCTCTTCAACCTTTGATGGAAACCTATGAGCAAAACAAAACTGGTTTCATGCTCGAGACTGACTATATGGATGATCCACGAAGACCAGGTGCAGTACTTGGTCCGAAAACTGTACCGAAGAGGACGCAACAACTTCTCGAAGCAGGAATGGATGAAGATGCATTATGGCGTTGTCATGTTGATGTTCCAAACGCAATTTATGGAGTTAATGAAGAATGATTCATTTTCCTCCCATATCGCCATCACATTCATCATAGGGTTACGATTCGAAGATGTATGGCAGAAGGACACGGTCACCTCAGAACGGCAGTTGTTCTGATTCTTCTCGTACCATTATTGATGCCGTTTGCAACTGCACAAGGTGGAATCGGTTCGATTACTTTGGATTGTGGAAGCGACCCTGTTATGAATGTTGAACCGAATGAGTATTCTGATGTGGAACTGTTATGCACAGTCACAAACGATGGGACTATTCTTGCAGAGGATATTCAAATTTCAGAAGAATGGGACGGTATATTTGTCGACATCAGCCTTTCTGAAGATTCGTTCACATTAGATGCTGGTGATGAAGCCGTTTTCACAGTCACGTTTGCTGGTGAGTCTCGACTCGATGCTTCCATTGAGTATGAATTTACAATTTCAGCGACCGTAACTGCTTGGGGACCCATTCCAGTCGAAGGAACGCCCCTGTCAAGTAATGCCAACCACACAGGCGATTTCACAATCGCAAAGTTTGGAATGATTACACTCGATGTACCAGATACATCGAATAGAAATATGAAAACAAGCGATGAAATTTCGATTACATTCCAAGTTGAAAATGATGGAAATGCCGAGGATCGTATTGAAGTGGAAGTTACAAATTCAAATCAACTTGAAATGGATGGATTTGTCTTTACTGCAGGTACCTTCTTTGCAGAAGAAGTTCAAGAGGATGGCATCTCCTCTCTGTTTGAGTTGATTGTCAGAGCTCCAAGCGATGCTCCTGATGAAATCCGTGTGGAAATCAACATCGTAGCAACAAGTAGCAATGACGGTTCTGTTACCGACTCAGTAAGTTTTGACCTCATTGTCGAAGCCGAGGATGAATCATCGTCTCTCGGTGGCCTCTCTCTTGAGAACACTGACGATTTGGCAATGTATGGGGCGATTGGCGGCGGAGTTCTCTTCATCATCTTCCTTCTCATTATCATCTCCCGCATCTCCAAGCGAAACTCTTCTCGTAACGTTGAAGTTACCGAAGAGCCAGAAGAAGAAGCACTAGAAATCGATGATGAATTCGATCTAGATTTCGATTTTGAAGAGGATGAAGATTTTGTTTCTGATGACCTCGATGCTATGTTTGACGATTTGTAACGCCGTCGCCTTTTTCTTCAAGGTCGAGTAAGGCCAATATTTGGACAAAAAGAAGGGGAATACTCAAAGACGTGGTGTGCTGGGTAACACCTACGATTGGTGAGATGCGGATGCTAGGTCTAAAAGGAAAAACAGCCGTAGTGTTTGGAGTTGCGAGTGAAGATTCGATTGCTTGGGCAATTTGTCAACAACTTGCAGAGGCTGGAGTGGACCTGTTTTTGGGATTCCAAAAGCGATTCATGTCTCGTGTTTTCCAACTCAAAGACAAACTTCCTGCAATCAAAGGATTCTATCCTCTTGATGTAGCTCAAGATGAAACAACAGGTGAATTCTTCGAGGCCTTTTCCAAAGAACACCCTGGAAGAAAAATCGACATTCTTGTCCATGCAATTGGATTCGCTCCTCGCAGTTGCTTCGATCGACCAATTCTCTTCGTTGAAGATGCTGATATCAATACAGCAATGACGATTTCAGCCAATTCGTTGCAACGATGTTTGAAATTCGCTATGCCTTATCTCAGTGAAGGCTCCTCGACCATTACTCTCACCTATGCAGCGTCAACCCGCTTTGTTCCGTCGTATGGAATCATGTCCATGGCCAAGGCTGCTCTTGAATGCTGGACAAGAGAACTTGCTTGCCACCTTGGCCCACATGGCCACCGTGTAAACAGCATCTCCTCTGGACCGATACGAACAATTGCAGCGTCTGGGATTCCTGGGTTTGATAAAATTCTAGATCACGTTCAAGCAAATGCTCCGCTGAGGAGAAATGTGAGCCAATCCGACGTAGCAGGTACAACTCTTTGGCTTGCAAGCCCTCTTTCTGCAGGGGTGACTGGACAATGTATTCATGTCGATGCAGGCTATTCAATCACCATGGTGCCCCAGAGCATTATGGATGTATGAGGTGAACAAGATGACCATCACAACAGATGACGGAAAACCCTGCGAAGGACTCGAACAAGGTCCCTTTGAACCGATTGCAGTAATTGGTGTCGCAGCGATGATGCCAGATGCTCCAGACCTTGATGCATTTTGGCAGAACATTATCGATTCACACGTAAGTATTCGTGAGGTACGAGAAGGTCGTTGGCCAGGCCCTGTCGATCATTTCTGGACTGAAGGAAAACCCGGTGACATCAAACATGGTTTCACCTATTCCAAGATTGGAGCGTTCGTAGAAGGATATGAATTCGATTGGAGAAGGTGGAGGCAACCTCCTGGTACACTCCCTCAGATAGACCCATGTCAATTATGGGCAGTCTCAGTTTCAGCGAAAGCGATCGAACAAGCAGGATATGGAGATGATGGGAAGCAATTCCCTCGAGAAAGAGCAGGTGTTGTTTTCGCAAATGCTCTTGGCGGTGAAAACAGAAATCTGTCAAACATCCGCGTTTGGTCGAATCACACAGCTGAACTTGCCAAGCAACATGGTATGCCTGATTCTGCAAAAGAATCGTTCATGGAAGACGTGAACGAACAATCTCCCAAAGTTGATGAAGATACAATGCCAGGTGAACTCGCAAATGTGGTTTCTGGAAGAGTTGCTAACTTGCTTGATCTACAAGGGCCAAATCATGCTATGGATGCTGCCTGTGCATCATCGATGGCTGCGGTTATGGATGCCTGCCGATTATTACAAACACGACAAGCAGATGTCATGCTTGCTGGTGCAACCGATCGAACAATGGATCCTGCAACCTACGCCAAATTCAGCGCTATCGGTGCACTCTCGCCAACACATTCTACACCGTTCGATGCTCGAGCAAATGGATTCGTAATGGGAGAAGGTGCTGGAGTAATGGTGCTCAAGCGCTTATCCGATGCAATTTCTGATGATGATGTCATTCATGCAGTCATTCGCGGAGTCGGAGGCTCATCAGATGGCCGAGGCAAAGGAATCACTGCGCCTAGCCAAAGAGGGCAAGTTCAAGCAATTGCAAGGGCTTACAGCCAGGCAGGGTATGAAGCCTCGACAGTAGAATTAGTCGAGGCTCACGGAACATCTACTAAAGTAGGAGATGCTACTGAATTATCGACATTATCTCGCTTATGGACTGGTTACGATGGAGGCGACCACGTTGCCGTCGGTTCAATAAAATCCCAAATTGGACATCTAAAGGCGGCAGCAGGTATCGCTGGAATTATCAAAGGAGTTCTCGCTCTCCACCACAGAACAATCCCTCCATCCGCAGGTTTTGAAACACCA
>CAXDRT010000167.1:0-3651 GCA_963991835.1 uncultured euryarchaeote | reverse complement strand
TTGCAGAAGCATGTGCACAACATCCGCCCAATGTAAGTCGGACAATGCGCAATCTTGTTCGCGATGGACTAGTCAGCGAACATACCCGTTCAATCCAGAATGATGATCGCCGACAAAAGACATGGCAATTGACCGACATCGGGAGAGGAGATGCCAAGAGCAAGACCAAAGAGTTAGGAGAAACAAAAATTCTCATTCGAAATAAGGAGGGGGAATTGCTTGAAATCATTGCCAAGGAAGCACCACACCGTCTTGCTTCTGACATGTCTCTTCTTCAAGTCCTTCTGCATGCTCAACACGAAGGTGTCCTGACATGGGGTGACATCCGATTTGGATTAATTCGAAAACAAGATGACGAAGATGTCATCCCTCCTCCCGGTCGATTGCAACCTCTTGCTGGAGTCCATGCAACGTATCACACAAAGGCGCCATCGACCCGTAAAGTCAGAGGACGAGATGCTGAATTGAAGCGCTTATCAGAATGGTTTGATGGGCGCTCTGCTTGTGCAGTCATCACTGGAATCGCTGGAATTGGTAAATCCACTCTGGTCGCTGAATGGCTTTCTGGAAAGGAAGAAGAACAATCCAATCTTTCGGTTTGTTGGTATCCATGCCAACCATGGGACCGAGAGGTTGGTCTTGCAGTAAGTCTTCTTCACCGATTCGGTATCGATGAAAATCATGATCCATACAATCTCATCGAAACGCTGCCTTTGCGACCTGGCGCTCCACTCGATGTTGACACCTGGCGGCGTCGTCTCTTGGCGTATTTGACCGACGCATATACCGTTCGAGAACGGTTCTCAATCGCTCCAGGAGGCCCGCCGCCCTATTGGCTCATTGTATTGGATGACGTTCATCATATTGCAGCTGAATCGAAAGATCTTCTAGGAGCATTGTTGCAGATTTCACAGAAGACGCCTCTTCGCTTCCTTTTGATTTCGCGAACATCTCTCAATGTGTACGATCGACGCGATGTCCATACCCGTGACATCGTGGAAGAGATTCCCTTGGCAGGGCTTTCATTGAACGAAACCTCATCATGGTTAGAAGAATTAGAACTGGACGAAATCGATGCAAAGGATGTGCATCAGCGTACAGGAGGCCACCCTCTTGCCATTGAAATGTTGGAAATGTATGGAAAACCAACTCATGACGATTGGTTGCGTTTCCTCGAGGAAGAGATTCTTGTACCACTGCCAGAAAAAGAACGCGAACTCCTTGCAACACTTTCACAGGCGACCGAACCAATTCCATGGAAAAAACTCGCTCAGGGTCTTTCATGGGAAGGTGGACCGCCTCAGAATCTTATCGAACATGGATTATTAATGGAACTCGACAAAGGAATGTGGTTGCATGAAGCACTGCGTGAACGCTTGTCACGAGAAGTTGGTTCCGCTGAAAAGAAGCGAAAAGATCGACTTAACTAATCAGAAGTCGTCTGCAGTCATGTGATTGTCAACCCATGTGGTCAACTTGTCTTTTGACATCATACCGCTTTGTTGGGCAACAAGTTGACCCTTGTTGAAGAGGAATAGTGCAGGAATGCCACGGACGCCAAGGCGTGCTGCATTCATGTTATTTTTGTCAGTGTCGACCTTTGCAACCAAGATATCTCTTCCTAGAATAAGATCGTTGAGAATTGGAGCAATTGCTTTGCATGGTCCACACCATTCTGCCCAGAAGTCGACAAGAACCCATTCGTTCCCGTCAATCGTTGCTTCAAACTCTGAATCTGTAACTGCACGTACTTCGCCCATGATTGTCGGTCGAGCGAGGTTTCAAGAACCTTTGCTGTGATATTCATGGGGGCCCTTGGACGTCCCATATTTGATTGATATACTGCCGAGACCTAATATTATACATGGCAGGATTACGTGGAAAAGGCGTACAGAAGCAAGCAAGGATGGAACGTCTGAAGCAAGAGATCGAGGCATATGTTTCGTCTCGCCCAGGATGTTCAGCAGCAGATATTGTTGCTCATTTATCCAATGAACGAAAGATGAGGAATCATGGATTAACCGCTCGAAAAGTCGGTTACTTCATTCCAAGATACATGCGAAGTCAGATCGGCTTCAAGTTAGATGCAACAACAGGTAAGCGCATCTATCACGCGGCAATTTGACCAAACATTGAACGTTAAGCGACGTTAGCGCTGGGTATGGAGTGGCCAGCTTCGGTAACAACGAGTGCGTTGTTTGCAGATTTCCCTCAAACGGTATTCAACCTCTCAGGACAGCCTGCATGGGAACTTCTCAATCCAGATCATCCATCTGGAATCAAGCAAATACTCTGTAAGAAGCTCGAGCAATTGGGGTCAAATCATCCCGTCGATGCCCCCTATGTCACCATCGATGAGGCAAAAGGGCCAGTCCATGTCGAAGAAGGAGCGATCATTGAGCCCCATGTTCACCTCATCGGGCCTTGTCTGATCGAATCAGGTGCAACGGTTCGAGCGCATGCATATGTTCGAGAGAATACATGGATGATGCAAGGGAGCCTTCTTGGTCATTCCAGTGAATCAAAACACACACTGTTTCTCCCAGGTGCGAAAGCACCACATTTCAATTACGTTGGCGATTCAGTGCTCGGTTCGAATGTGAATCTAGGCGCTGGTGTTAAACTCTCAAATCTACGTAACGATGGAGAAACGGTTGCTATTTGGATCGATGATGAACGCCGCTCAACAGGTATTCGGAAATTCGGAGCAATCATTGGTGATGGAACTCAATTGGGCTGCAACACAGTGACCAATCCAGGGACAGTACTTGGCCAACACTGTATGGTTCATCCGAATACTACCGTGTCTGGTCTTCATGCTCCATCAAGCGTACTTCGTTGAGGTGAGATGATGGAGAATCTCTTCGGAACCGATGGCATTCGTGGCCGAGTTATTCTTGATGATTGCAATGATGAAGAAGCGTTGCAACGAATTGTCGAGGAACGTGAACTAACGCCACAACTCATGCGACTTCTAGGTGAATCATTAGGTCGCACATTACCTGAGGAAGGGAACGGCGATACCATCGTTATTGGATGGGACGAACGTCCTGATAATCACACACTGGCTTCATGGCTTACACTGGGTTTTCATGCATCAAATTGCACCGTTATCCACATCGGCCTTGCCTCAACGCCAATGTTGCATTATGCAGTCTTGGAGACAGGTGCGAGATTAGGATGCATGATTACTGCTAGTCATAATCCCGTTGAAGATTCAGGAATCAAGGTCTTTGATGCACTTGGTCGCAAGTCGATGCCGGACTATGAGCAACTTGTCACCTCCTCAGCGTATTCTCTTTCTCAGGAAGATCGGGAAGTCGATACAACGGATCGAGAAGCATGGATGAACCCATCTTCCGAGCATCATGTTGATCACGCGCAATGGCTTGAGAAAAGACTTCGATTAGCAGAAAACGTATTCGCCAAATCGCTATCTTTCCCATCTCCGCTTCTTCTTGATTCTTCGAAAGGCCATGCTTCAACATGGCTTTCT
Organism: uncultured euryarchaeote; assembly: GCA_963991835.1. Lineage (GTDB taxonomy): Archaea > Thermoplasmatota > Poseidoniia > Poseidoniales > Poseidoniaceae > MGIIa-L2. The sequence continues at coordinate 155 of CAXDRT010000167.1, read as the reverse complement.
GCATGGCTTAACGGACATGGAATCGACGTCAAAGAAGTCAGTCAAGAGGCGTTTGCAATGAATGCAGGTTGTGGCGCAGGGGAACTTTCACCAGGACAAACTTGGACTTGGAGTGAGGCAAAGGCCAGCGATCACCTGCTCGTTCGCTCTGTTAC
>CAXDRT010000166.1:0-3651 GCA_963991835.1 uncultured euryarchaeote | reverse complement strand
AATCGGAATCCCCTTTTGCAGATTGTTCTTCTTTCATCTTACGGATTTGAGAATTTAGATCCTTGAGTCTCTTCATGACCTTTCCTTCATTCTTTCCAGTATGCTCCCCACGCTCGAATTCTCGCTCGAGACGGGAGAATTCCTTGGAAAGGGATTGGAGTGTAACTGGGCGCTCACGGCGTCCACGAGGTCCACGCTCTGTAGGGGCTTCATCGCCTCGTTCAGAGTTCATTTGCTCACGAATCTTGGAAACTTTACCGCTTGCTTCGGTTCGTAGAACTTTTTTATCACGAACAACTTCGTTCATTTTTTCACGCTGTTGCTTCTGCTTATCGGATTCTTGAATGAGGACTCGAACTTCAGCATTGAATTCATTTCTTTGGGATACGAGTTCTTTCGTTTTTTCATTCCAACCATCGCGTTCTTCGCGGTAATGGGTTGCTTTTTCGTCGAGAATTGTGCGTCGCTTTTCGAACATTTCCTTGAAATCATCCATTCTCTTCACACTCTGGTGCTGGCACATGCGAGATATGCTATGCCCAAGCGACCGACCTCACCCATTTAACCCCTTCACTCCGTAAGGAAGAATCGAGAAACTAAAATTAGTCGGAAAAAGGTGAAGAATTTCAGTTATGAACTTCGCTATTAATCCCAAAGTGAGATTCACACTGCATCGAGTATAAGATCAATCGAACCCAGATTAACGTTTGGTTCGGATTGAATAATGAGGAGTTTTTCATTTACTGAGGCAATGACGGCACACCCCTTCTTGCCGATCAATGTCATTCGTTTCCTTGAATCCATTAAGTCGCACAAGGTTTGGTATCCAAGGTCAGAAATCACTTGACCAGGTTTCAGCCAATCTACTGAATGAACCTTGGGAAGTTGTCGAATAGATTCTACGTCAACCGCCATAGATTGTACTTGGGCATCGAGTGTATATTCATTGTGGGTTGAATATCTGTAGAGGCCCACGCATCATGTAGCCTAATCCATTATTATAATATCCATGGAGCTCTTGAATTACTTCTAAACCTCTCCTTCTATAGAATTCAATGGCCCTTTCGTTCGAAGCTCTAACTTCAAGTTGGACCGTTGTGTATTGCGTTCCATCCAACGAGAGGACGAGTTTGTTCCAGGCTAGACTACCCCATCCTCTGTTTCTGGAACCTGCATCAAGTACAAATGACACTATTCGAATTGTATCTTCCTTGAAAGGAGTTGTCCAAAGCAATCCTCTCAATGCTTCTGGTGTTTCTTCGATTGAATCGAAAAGCATTAGATTACCTTTCCATTTTGGGATAGGTAACGATTGTATTGAACCTGCAAAATATTGCTCTCCTGTCCCTTCAAGAAACAATTTCTGAACGGCCTGTATCCATTCAATAGTAAGATCGTTTGGAGCAAGACCTTCTCGCCAAGATACATCCATTGAATCACTTCCGTGATTGCTTTTTCCCACGTTTTCGTCCTTGTCTAGGATCGATACGATACGTAGACTTCTTTCGTCCAGATTTCATTCTATCGGATTGATTTGAAGTTGATGCTTTATCTTTAGATTCAATACCGGAAATTCCACCCTTAGACAACAATGCATCGAGTTCATTGAGTGAAAATGAACCTCCTGTTGAAGCTCGCTCTCTTACTTCGTTAATGTTCACAGAAGGTGCTTGGCGTCGGGCAGTTCGAGGTTTGGAATCTCTCTTTGGGCGTTGTTTTCCTTTACTTGCAGCAATACGTATCCATGCTTCAATTCGTCCTATTTCCCGCCTCAATTCATGTTTCTTGGAATACTGGATGTTGATGGATTTCTGTAATTTATTTGCATTTTGTTGAAACTCTTTGACGGTTTTTGGATGGAGATTAATGCCCTTGAGTTCTGGGTTCTTCTCGATAAGGCGATTAAGCACATCCTCCTCTTTTGAATTGGTTTTCTTGAGGGCTTTGTATTCTTTATTTTGCTCTCTTCGCAATCGAATAAATTCCTGGTGTGCTTCATTTGATTCAATTGAGGCCTTGTACATCGCTTGTAATTCAAAGAAATAAGAGAAATCTCCTTTTTCTTTTCCAAGGTTTTGCGTATTGAATACGTCAACTTCAGCTGTAAGAGAGTCAAACATACGAACCATTTCTTGTCGGATTCGCTTTGTTGGAATTGCAATACGGTCATTAATTCCGTCTCGTGTTTGACGTAATTCCTGTACTTTCATACTGAGTGGTCTTAGTTCAGCAAGTATTGATTGACGATTTGATTTGACGTTTCTTGTTTCTTGCAGTGTACCACGTAAAAGATCCAACAGTTCTTTGGAGTTTTGACGCTCTGTAACCAGTGATTGTATGTGCTCTTCAACTTGAGTAACCTCTGTTTTCATTTCTTCAAGACTTTGCTTCAAGAGATCAATATTTTGAGTTCTCAAATCATGGAAAAAATCTTCTGGTTCTTCGTCTATCTCCATAACAGGGGCGCAGATTTCTTTCCAGGATTTTCCTTCAGATAGCAGATGCAATGCACGCATGAACTCCTCTTGGATTGTCATGGCACCTTCTGCTTTGACTATCCGAGATAAATCATGTTCATGGTCGAAGGGATCTTCGATGGGCATGACATGCTCCATTCGATTCTTGGATTGTCCAGTAACAACTTCAAGCGGAAGTGGTCCGGTGTGCGTCCATCGTTTCTTTTCGGCATTTAATGGGCCACCATTTCGTATTGAAACAACCATTTCATTCCAATCCCATCGGGTTGCGAATCGATCAAAGAATGTAATTAGAAGTGAGGCTAATGATTGTTTATTCTCTGATTCAAATGGAGATGAATCATTCGAAATGTCATAGGACAATCCGTTTATTTCAACCACATTTGGTTTGGTTCCAGTTTGCCTGTTCGGAGCAACAGGTGGATTTGTCATCTGCAAGTGTTGGATGCTCATCAACGTCCATGCATAGGATGAGAGGGTACCTTCGTATGCGATATTGATTCCTCTTCTGCTTGCCCAGTACTTTATCATCAAAATAAATTCACGAACTCGCTTGTCTTGAGCATAGGACTTTAGCATCTTTGAGTTGTAAATGGCTAATCGGTTTTCGATTGATATGTCTACATCAAGCCCTGAGCGAGAGTCATTAAATTTGACGATTGGAATTTTCGCTCTAGGAATTTGTTGAATATCCATCATCCCTTCTTCCCTTAGAAGCCCTGCTACTTTTCGCAAAACCTTCTTTGGTTGTTCCTTCTTGAATGATAAACAAAGGTCGAGATCCCCAGTGCCCAAGGATAATCCTGTGACAGATGAACCGAATGCTTCAACCTTGGCATTTCTCTGAAATCTTCTCTGCAATAAGCCCTTCAAGTGACGAGTAAGTGAGTCTCTACTTTTGGCTTTACCATCTCCAATATGCTTGAGTATTCTTGAAATCTCCTTGTCCATCTCAATAATGAATTGCTCATCCATAGCATTGAGTGAAGGAATCTCAATGTCTGAGGAAAGATGACTGTATAGGAGGGGCCAACGCTCTTGTTGCTCCACGGTTAAACCAGTGGTTCTGCAGACGTTCACTCCTCCTCGCCTCCAATTTGTTCTTCGGACTTCTTACGTCGCTCGCGCGCAATGGCTCGAGTAGATTTACCACCTTCGTTCACTCGTTCTGCAT
>CAXDRT010000165.1:0-3716 GCA_963991835.1 uncultured euryarchaeote | reverse complement strand
CTCATGAGGCAGAGTGATTGGATTATCGATCCAATTTGTTTCGAGTGCGGATTCGCATGCGTCGGCAAGTCGTTCTGGTGTTGCTTCATCGATGACCAGTGAATCTGGAATGTATGTTCTCAAATCACCAACGTTTGTTGAAACCACAGGCGTACCGCAAAGGATGGACTCTCTGGCAACCAGAGGGCCAGATTCTCGACGGGAAGTAATCAGCGTAACGTCTGCAACAATCATTCGGTCCCAAACGATGCTACGTGGCTGTTGTTTGAGCGTCGTCATTCCAACAATCCACCCTCGTTTTTCGAGTATCTCACCAGTTTGTAGGGCAAGCAGATTGTTCTTTTCGGGGCGTCTGGGATCGGAAGGAAAGAGAATATCGATGGCTTCTCTTCTCCATCTTCCCTTCCACGGCTTCATCGGGCGGGCCCATTCAGCATCCATTTCAGAATGGCAGGGAATTACGTAGGACGCCTTTGGGGAGACGTTTCTTTGTTGGGAAGACTGCTTCAATCCTTCACTAACAAAGACCATTGAATCAGCAGATTCCATCATTGTACGAATTCTCTTTCCGATGGTTGAATGGTCAAGGCCAACATCAACGTCGTGTCCATGAACCACACCAGTCCAAGGGACTTTCCATCGCTTTGCGAGAGACTTTGCGAGTTCTCCAACAGGCCAGAGTGTATGGCAGATGATGTGGTCTGGACGCCAGGTTCCAAGCCAAGATTCGATGGTCTTTCTTCGATTACGCACACTTCTTGAGGTCAATGAAGGATAGGGATGTTCTGAGAAGGCAATGAATCGCGGGGAAAGAATCTGAAAATCATTATGCTCAAATTTCTTAGGAGCTTTTGCAACTCCAGTCAGTGTTGAGCGACGTTGTTCCATGTACTGCAACATTCTTGGTAACGGATTGACGATACGTACATCGTGACCTAAGTCACGAAGAAGTTGTGCATGATCGGCTACGAATGTACCTCTCGCAGCATTTGTTGGAAGCGGGTGAAGCAATGTCACCAACAGGATTCGCATCAAATCACTCAGACATTGAGGGCTTCATGAAGCGTTGTAAGGTTCTCAGCAACACTCCCTCGATCATTGAAGAGTCCAGAACCGACAACTGCGTTGGTAACGCCCCATTCCTGCAACATTGCGATGTTATGAGACTTGACACCGCCATCGATTTGTAATTGTACATTTCGTCCACCAGCGGCGACTTGTTCATCGATTGCTTTGCGAAGTTTACGAATTTTCGTTTCAACTGTTGGAATAAACGACTGGCCTCCAAAACCAGGATTGACACTCATAATCAGAACGAGATCAACATCAGGAAGGACTTCCAAGGCGATATCAACGGGTGTTGCAGGATTGAGAACGATTCCAGCCCCTGCTCCTGCTTCGCGGATGGCATGGAGAAGTCGATGAAGATGTGTTACAGCCTCAACATGGACGGTAAGATGATTACAACCAGCATCGATGTAGTCTTGATACATGGTTTCAGCATTTTCAATCATTAAATGAGCATCGAATACAGGACCATCTCCCAAGTGTTTTCGCAACTGCTTGATAACTGGAGGGCCAAAGGTAAGATTCGGGACATAGTTTCCGTCCATGACATCGAGATGAAGCCAATCGAGTCCAGCAGAAACGGCTTCCTGACACGCGTTTCCTAGGGCTGCAAGGTCTGCTGTTAGAACACTTGGTGCGATGATCATCGAATCCCTCTTGTCCTTGCCAAGGCCTCGTGCCTCATGAGCATTGTTCTCATCAATTCTACTTCTTAACTACAGAAATGACATCGCTCCAGGTCCGTGCTGAACCGCGTCGGTAGATGTTGTCATGGAATGAGCGTTGCAGATAATGAACGCACCGAGCAAATCTCCCACGATGATTGTAGCAACCTGCCAATGTATGAATCGGCGTAAAGACCTCCTCAAACGGGAGTTCTGGGCCATCAAATGGAGGGCGTTCTCGTTCGACTAATTCCATTGTTCCGTCCCATTGAATATCGTCAATACTTGGAGGGTTCATGGTTGTGTCATGCAGGACATGGAGGGATCCTTCAGCAAGCTTTGCAGGTTTCCATTTGATTTGAGAACCGTCCCCAAGATACTCGATCAATTGTCGAATTTGAGGCAACGTTGCAAAGCCAAGGTGTGTAGATTCCCACCATCCTTGAGTTCGAGCCAAGGTGATATGGTGAACTCCAGGTTGAACCATTCGAGCATCCAATGTATCGTTCCAAGTACGGCACACGTCATCAATTCGAACGTTGATGATCGGCATTGGACCAGCACCAATGTCGTAAAGTCGAGATGGATTGGCCAATTCTCCAGTCAGTAAGATCAATTTCCGCTCTTGCATAAGGGGAACTCCAAGCCGCGATAGAATTGAATCTACAGACTCGCCAGATTCAGTCTTCCATTCAGAGATTGTTTTGTTCAGGTCAGGAACTGACATCGATTCGCTTGGAATGACCTCAGATTCAATCCAAAACAACTCATCTTCAGAGAAAACTAACGGTTGTTTCGGTAATGGAAGCGGAGAGCTAAGCGGTTCATAGGGCCAAAGGCGGGGTGTCGCAGGTTGGCTCATAACTCACTCAAAAAAACCAGTCTAATCAATTCTCGCTTCAACGAAACTGCGTCAAAGTAGCCATATGAAGGCATAAAATGGCATAAGAGTATATATATTTAGTAAAAAAATAACATTCTAACCAAAAGGTGAAAAATATGGATAGCAAAACAAAAGGAATGGTAATGGCAGGAATGGTAGTTCTCTCACTCGTACTCGGTTTACTCGCAGTACTTGGGTCTTCATGGATGACCGCATCTGAAGATGGATTTGAAGCAAATTATGGACTCAATGAAGGGGAAGTAGAGATGACTATCATGGGCGCAACTATGTCTAACACGGTGAACTGGAGCGACGGTTGTGAAGTAGCAGAAGAAAACGATGGAGATGACGACTCATGCGATATGGCTACTGCTGGGACAATCGGAACAATTGGTCTTTGGGTTGGAATCGTAATGGCAGGTCTTTTCGCAGCAATGATGATCCTCCCTATGGCAGGAATTGATGCAATGGACGGAATGCCGGATATTGCTCAGAAGCTCATCTCTTGGGGTGCTGGTGGCATGATGCTTCTCGGAACCATCGGATGGATGATTATGGCTCCAGAGATGCCAGATGAGATTGGATACGGTATGAGTTTCTTCATGGCAATCATTGCTGGTGTTCTTGGACTAGCTGCTTCAGCAATGGACATGTTTGTCGCAGCAGACGAATGAGTCTGACTTACTGAAACAGAGCCTCATGGAGGCATTGTGGACACGTGACCTTGATCGGTCGTTGACTAGGTATGCCTAAGGCAACACTGCATGTAGGGTATAGGATTGGCTAGACTGTTTTGTTAAGGTCATTAACAGAAACCGATTGGTTTTCGATCACCTCTGATTCAATCCAAAACAACTCTTCCTCGGAGAAAATTACGGGTTGTTGTGGCAAAGGAAGGGGAGAGCTAAGTGGTTCATATGGCCAGAGGCGAGGCGTTGTTGGAAGGCTCATAGTTTATTGAAAAATCAGTCTAATCAATTCTCGCTTCAACAAAACTGCTTCAAAGTAGCCATATGAAGGCATAATCTAGGATAAGAGTATATATATCTAATTAAAAAATAACATTTTAACCAAAAGGTGAAAAATATGGATAGCAAAAC
>CAXDRT010000164.1:0-3716 GCA_963991835.1 uncultured euryarchaeote | reverse complement strand
TTTTTTTTCAAGCAGAAGACGGCATACGAGATCTAGTACGGTCTCGTGGGCTCGGAGATGTGTATAAGAGACAGAAGGTCGGAAAGGATCCGTGGGGCGGATGGTCTCTCGAATGGTCGACCACTTCACCACCACCAACGCCTTCCTTCCACGTTATTCCAACACAACGTGACATGAACGAAATCTATGGACATCACGACGATGCTGAAGATTCAATCAAGGACAAGTTATGGAAAGGGAAGAAGAAGAAACCAACGAGTTCGGTTATTCTCGACCCTGCTGATGAAGCTGCGGAGGTGAGCTCATGAGTGGCGGTGGACACAGTGATGTGAAGAACGCTATTTGGATGAGAGCACTGCTCATGGCGGGTCTTATTCTTGGCCTCGGTATTGCATCCTTCGTCGGTCTTGGCGTTGTTGTTGCTGGTATGAAAGAAACGACTTGGGACGAAGAAGCTGCCCATTACCATGCGGCTGAGGAGGCTTGGGAACAGGCTGTTGACAATGGCTCAATTGCAAGCGATAATGAAGAAGAACCGCTTTACATTGCAAAGGAAGCAGCACATCATCATGAAATCGAAGCACATCTTTCCTACCTTACATACCGTGTTGCGGGATTGACGTTGCTCTTCGTTTCGATTACCTTCACTGCATTCCTTGCTATCAGTGGCGTACTCAATTCAGCACAACCTGATGAAGAACATCACGATGACCATCATGGTCATGAAGAACATCATGGATCTGCATCTCCAATCGTCTTTGCATTCGGTTGTATGCTGTTCCTTATTGGATTCCCTGACTTTGCTGATGGACTTCATTCCCTCATGCTGGGAAGCGGTGCAAATGCCATTTCAGACCTCTCTGTTGGAATGATTGGATTGACGATCATTACCATCGGTATCGCCAACTGGTGGAGAGAGGACCTTCCCTTCAAGGGATACGGTGAGCAAATTGCAACATCAGATCCATTCGTTGGACAACACATCCGTAAGGCTGGTATCTGGGTCTTCTTGATGTCTGAAGTCATGGTCTTCGCTACATTCTTCTCCTCGTACCTACGTATGAGAACTGGATGGTGCACAAAGTGGGCATGGGATGAAGGCACGTGTCGAGATATCAGGAACGACCAGGGTGTTATCCAAGTCTTCGAGAGTCACACTCTTCACCCAGACTATGCTCTGACTGCATCCGACTATCTACGTCCTGATGGCGCAATGGGAACGGGTGACTTCTGGACAATGCTTCCGGGAGCAGTCAACACCTTTGCATTAATTATATCTTCATACACCATCGTTCTAGCACTGAAGATTGCAAAGTCTCACGATTACAAGGTACCATCTGGCTTCATGGGCAAACTCATGCCTGACAAGAAGTCTGCAATCCGTAACTATCTGATTGTTACACTCGCTCTTGGTACAATGTTCATTGTGCTGAAGTTGGTTGAGTGGAGCCATCTGATTGCTGAAGGATTCACAGTTGCGAGCCAAGAAGGTTCAATTTTCTACGTGGCTACTGGCGCACACGGTGTCCACGTCTTTGCGGGATTGTTGATTATGCTCTACATGATCTTCAAGGCCGATACCGTCGAATGGGACGAGGAAAATGCACAGGGTATCGAGTACTTCGGTCTCTACTGGCACTTTGTCGATCTTGCTTGGGTTGTTATCTTCCCAGCATTCTATCTATACTGAGGTGAAACTATGGGAGAACACAAATTAATTATGGGCAAGGACATTTACTTTTGGAACTTCATCATTTTGATGTTCTTTACTCTGTTTGAAGTCGGTGCAGTTTTCTTCGAAGAGTATCCTGGAACTGACATTCGTGTCTCTATGTACGTTGTTTGGGGCATTCTTATCGTCGTTGGAATCATCAAAGGATTCGGTATCGGCGCTTACTTCATGCACCTTTGGGATGACCCGAAAATATACCTTCGAGTCGCATTATTCCCAACTCTATTCGTTTTGTTGATGCTTTGGGGTATTGGGCTTTCCAATCCTGAAGGGGTTAATGGCCTTCCTAGCTGGTGTACACCAGACTGGGGAGAGCAATTCGCAACAGAACGATGAGTTGAATCACATGAGACGAATTGCCTTTTCACTTGTAGCCTTGTTGTTGTCTGTTGCCCTCGTAAGCGTACCTGCCTCTGCGTACAATGGATTTCAATTAACGAATGCTAGCGTGGGTAACTTTACCCTGACTGATCAGAATAATTCGGAAATGAAGTTCTCTGATATGACTGAGGAAATCATTGTCGTTTCGTTCCTCTTTACTCGATGTACGGATGTTTGTCCAATCATCACTCAGAATTTGAAGATGGTCCAACAGCAAATACCTGACGAAATCGCTGATGAGGTTGGGTTCGTTTCAATCACACTCGATCCTCGATTTGATACCCCTGAAGTCCTGTCTGATTACATGGAACTTCATGGCGTTGAATGGCCGCATCTTACAGGAACAAGTGCAGAAATGGCTGATGTGTGGTCTCGGTTCGGCATGGACCCTCAAGAGTTTGTTACCGACCCTCATACTGACAACATCAGTGAGATGGATGGCCAAGTGCACAACTCTAGTGTCGTGTATACAAACGAAAACGGAACCAGTCTCGAATTGATGTTCCTTCCAACTGGAATGACATTGACTACTGCAGCAGCTGATGAGGCTGGATGGGAACTCAACACTTCAGATTCTCAATTCGGAACCATGGTTAACGGTATCAACGGATATGATTCGCCATCGGATTGGAGCTGGTGGTGGAGTTTGAAATTGTTTAATGAATCCAGTGAAAACTGGGAAGATTCCCCTGTTGGCATTGATTCAGTAAACGCTCTGGAAGAGCAACACCTCGCATGGTTCTCGTCACAAGCGAATGCGTCTCTATTGACGACTCCTATGGGCGAAGACCCTTCCGTTCAAATTGTCTTCCCTGACAATACAACTGCTTTCACAAACATTTCGAATTTTACTGGATATCATCTTACTCAAGGTGCCTTGGATGGGGCGGGAATTGATGTCAATATTTCCGATAGTTCCTATGGACATTTCCTTGACAGCATCAATGGCGTTTCCGCTCCAACAGATTGGAGTTGGTGGTGGGAACTACATACTTGGAATCAAACGAACATGACCTGGGAAGATTCCCAAGTCGGTATGGATCTTTTGGATGATCCAATGACCATCGCCTGGGCTCCGAGCAGTTTCAACAATACAGACATCCCTGCCCCTGGTTTCGCAACAATTGAAGCTACAGAATGCAGCGGTCATGGATGGATTATGGGCTCAGGACAAAATGCACACTGCATGTGTGATGCAGGGTATGAATGGGCTGAAGACGATATGTTGCGTTGCGTTCAAATCATCTCAGAGGATCCTGAATATACTGTTGGCCATGCAACCATCACGTACATCCTCGATAAAGAAAAGAAACCTCGAGTCTCTTGGATTAGTGACAATTGGCTTGCTGAAGACTTCGTTGATGACATCATAACCCTCGCTGAGAAGGAAGGATTGATTGAAGTTGAATCCGAAGAAGTTCCTTCAGTTGGCCTCATTCTTTCGGTGGTCATGATCTCCATGGCTGCAATCTCAGTTCGTGCGAAATCTGAATGATTTCAAGGGAAAAGAGTTTGATAGGGGGAGTTGTGGCCAAACCACTGCGGCGATCGCATAGCCTGGTATTGCGCCGGATTTGAAATCCGGTGTCTGATGACTCGGGGG
>CAXDRT010000163.1:0-3741 GCA_963991835.1 uncultured euryarchaeote | reverse complement strand
TATAAGAGACAGGCCTAAGGCAACGCCGCATGCAGGGCAGAGGATTGCTTGATCGACTTTCGCTCTTCGCTCCTTAGCACCATCTGTTGGGTCATATCGGAATCTCATCTGATCGACTGGAATGGTTTGTGCTTGCGAAGGGAGTTGTGGAACTTCCTTGCTTGCAACTGGCTGGAAACCAGGCATTGATTGTTGAGGAGTTCCTTTTGAAAATCGGTTTGCAATCGCTTCGACCTCTTCAGGAGCGATTCCATATTGCTGTGCAACGGATGCAACTTCGAGTTGACGTTCGTAGCCTTGCAGGCTTGAAATCCGTGTTAGCACGTCGACAGGGATTGAACTCATACAACGCCGTTCATCTCTTGTGTATTGAGGTTTGAGTTCTCTTGTTCCGGCGCCTGTTTGTGGAGTTCATATACTGTAATCTGGAAGGGATTACCGTACAAGCCTTCTTATGGGTTACCTGAAGGGGGCAGGACAAGAAGTGAGTCTTATGGCAAGCCTTAATCGACGAAAATCAAGCAACAGCGTTCGAAAGCAGTCTGGTAAAAACAGACTCGATGTTCGTAGAGTTACGTGTGAAGAGGTTATGCAAAAACCTCGAGCAGTTCGTTCCTCTGCTTCAATGGCTGATGTTCTTGAAGCGATGACCATGAAAGAGCTAGATCATCTCTTCATCGTTAATCGTGATGGTGTTCCGATGGGTCGAATACATGCAATCGATGTGCTGAAACTCATTTCAAGAAAGACGGTAAACCGTTCAATTGCTTGGATGCATGGCATTGAAGCAAAACAACTCATCAATCTTCCACCAATGACTGTACGTCTCGAAACACCACTCCTCAAGGCAGGTGCTCTCATGCTAACGCACGACTTGAATCAAATCGCAGTAGTCAATGATGATGGCGTGCTTGCTGGTGTTGTTAGCCACAGTACAATCGCTCGACACCTACCAAAGTTTGTACTTTGATCAGATGCCCCAGTAGCGTTCAGATTGAGCCTGCTTTGCTTTCAATCCCCTGACAATGGTAATGGTTAGCCATAGGGCAACAATCCAGGCTAGAGGTTTTGAGAGGGTATTTGCAATATTCGCAACATTGAATTCGTAATCATTTCCGCCGAGGATATCGATTGAAATTTCAAGAGCAGTGTTGACGAAAGAGTAGACGACCATACCGAAGATACTCAAAACCAGCAACTGGCCTGAGAAACTTCCACGCTTCAATCTTAGAAGCATGAAACCAGCTGTTGAAGTGAGGAAGGCAATAACAATCCAAGCAAGAGATGAATTGGCGACTTGCATCCAAAGAATTGATGGTGTCTCAGTGTCGACAAGATCGTCAAAGGTTTGCCATCCCTCTGCACCTGCAAAGATTGCACTGAAGACAGTTGCAGTCCATAACAGCGATGAAAACATCGCCGCATCAGCATTGTCTCGCATTTCTTGAACAACTCGATTGACGGTTGTTTCGATACCAGCACCTTTCGCGAAGATGAACAAACCGAGCAGTAATGGAAGGCTACCAATAACGATGCCACCGATTTCGTTTGGAAGCATAATTCCGAGACCAAATATTGCGAGAACCAATCCAAATGGAATCATGAATTTGGCTCTCCATTTTGGATCTTCAAGTGCCTTAACGATGTAGTAGTAGGTGCCTTCAATACCCTTTGATTGCTTTACAATGATCTTTTCGACATGGTCGATTCGAACTTGAGATTGAATGATTGGGAGGACAGATTCATCTTCAGCTCCATCGGTGATGAGTATTGCTTCATCGGGTTGGAAAGCCGAAACAACTTCCTCTAACTGAGCAGCAATCGAACGGTCAGAACGCACACCAACCTTTTCATCACCAGTGAGAATTGCCACCTCGACTTCATCATCCTCTCCGCCTGTTTCAAGGAGAGAATCGTGCTGAGATAATGCGCCGAGAATAGCGTTTGTGTCGCTTTCTTCTGGATCGGCAATACCCAGTTTTAGAGCAGCAGTGAGAACTTGTCGACGGCCAATGACAGGACCTCGAATCGAGGTTTTGATTCCAAGATCATTATCTCGGTCAACAGTCAGGACAAGTACTCGTGTCATTTCGCTCCCTGTTCAATCGTATGCGTTCCTCCACTTCAAACTCTTGCTTATTCTGAATCTGATGAAGGTTGTTCTTGAGGTGCTTGGGCTTGTTGCTCACGTCGTTTTCGGCGTTGAGTCGCGCGAATGTACTTTAGAGGATGGTCGAGCCACGGCTGGTCACATAGCCTGTTATCTCCAGGTAGAACAGGACAATTGTGGTTTACTTTCAATTTCGAACAACTGGAAGGTGTGTATTCGTGCTGATAGACGTGATCGACCTGATAGGAAGTCGTTCCTTCACTAAAATCTGGAGCGCCCCTGAAGAAATCAACACATGCTTCCTTTGGTAACGCCAAGGTTGCAGCCATTGAAGCAAGAAACAGTCGTCCAAAGTGATTGAGGTTCACACCAGCTGAAAGGTCTGCAACAGCCTTTCTCATACACGGGGGCCAATCTTCTTCTTCTGCACCGACCAACGCAATCGCTTCACTTGTTTTCTGATTGAGAAGATTCCGAACCATTCCAACAGGTTCAGCCAATCGAATGGCTAAATCGGTGGTTACCTCGGCCATTTTTTCAATTCCTTCTCGTTCCACATCTGATTTGATGTGTTCGCGCAGAAGTCGCGACAGTTTCGCAGTTGAACTGTATTTGACCTCGTTATGCAGACGAACAATCCCCTTCTCAACATCACAATTTGGAAGCCTCCAACGGTTTCCTGTGATACGGGGACATACCTCGATAAAATCAGAAAGACCGAGACTCCATTCCAATCCATCTTTGGTTTGTCGAAGAGCCTGGATATCCGAAGAAGCGATGCTTCGCCGAAATGCATTTCCGCTCTCAACTTTCTCGAGTACGGAGATGTATGTGCGTGCAATTGGTTCAATATTTGCTTCATCTCTGATCAGAAGATGTTCTGCTCGCGCAGCTTCAGCCTGAGCCCAGCGAGCGAGTAGACGCTCATCTTCGGAAGCACAAATAACAAGTCTGGCGTAATAGAAGGAGAATGCTTCAATCAATCGCCCTTCCTCTGTATGGATGTCGCCACCACTCAACTCAACACCTTCCTTTGATTGAACGGTATCGACCAATCGGATACGGGCTCGCTTACGGGCAGATTCCATAAGCGGGCCGTCGATTAAGTCGTCCAACGAAATATTGTGCTTAGCGGCCATTTGTTGAATCCAACCACTTGCTTGAGGCAAGAACGGATAGCGCGCAAGCGTCACTTCATCTGTGACGATTGGTTGACTGGTCGGTCGGGGCACATCAGACGAATGAACCCGATACCATATGAACTTGACAATCCAAACCTTTCTTCAACATGCTCTTGCAGGATAAGACGTGCTCAACGATGCGCTCGAACCTCTTCTTGTGTTGCAGGATGAGGTTCGCGAAGCATTTGGTTATGCACTTCAAAACGATGTAGAGTCAGCGAAACAAATGGCATCCTCGTTTTCAAAACCTTTACCATTTGGTCGGGAAGAATGGAGTATTGAACAACGTAATCAAGCGACAATGACTCTTCAAGAACGTCTGCATGCTGCAGATAAAGTGTAAGTCATAGGGGCAGGTTCGAAAACGATTCGAACCGCAGATTTCGGCCCTCAAGCCCGTTTTATTGCCGCAGATGGGGCTGTTGGAGCAGTCGATGATCTCTCCAAGGT
>CAXDRT010000162.1:0-3745 GCA_963991835.1 uncultured euryarchaeote | reverse complement strand
TGCACCACCATCATTGGGGTCCAAAGGGTCGGATCCATCACCGCTTACAGCAGATGCTGCTGATAGAGCGAGAAGGATAGCCAAAAGCATGCTCATTGTCTTTGTCTTCGTTTTTGTGTTCATAATTTTCACTTCCATTTTTTTGTTGTGTTTTACACAGAGAACCCACTGTCCTCTCTTTCTGAGTGGATCAAATCACATGGGAGCTGATTAACTTCAGGAGATGGACAAGGCTTTCGCATTGTTCGTAGGCTTGGGGAGGTCAGAGAAGCATGGCATTTAGCCCAACGAAGCAACTTATCTTCGTCGCAGTGTATCACTTTTGCTTCTCTTGTATTATTCGGTTTGTCCTCCAAATTCATCGTTTTTCACGGGTATTTCTTAGGGAACCCAACGTTCCCTCTGACAGTTCTTTAACGCCGAGACTATATGAAACCAACGTCTAAAGGCTCAATCACGGGATGGTGGAAGGAGTAAAGCAGCTGGATGTGACAAAACATATCGTTCAATGCTTTCGGCAAGTTTTGCGCTTTCAATGCGATGTACACGCTCAACCCCATTACCAGTTGCCTTCGCAAACAGATCGGATTTGTTGTCTTTTGCAAGACGCGCCAACGCAATTTTCGACGCCCTGATAACATTTGAGCCGTTCATTCGTACGTCCCCTGAACCCAGGCCAAGGCGGTTTACAAGGCGGCCTTGATATTCCCCTTTTTCTCCACCCATTGCAATCATGCCCAATATTATGAATTGATTTCGAATTGTTGCATCCCATTGGTTATAACCCGTTGGAAATCGCTCATCAAGTGCTTCTAAGAGGTTCTTTGTGGCTCCACTGTACATTTTTATGTCAAATGCATCATCTTCTATGCGTTTTGTGATATGGGCGTCTTTTGGGATAATATCTGTGAATGGCGTCCACATCATATCGAGATTTAACCATTCATTCAGTGATTTGGCAAAGAATGGATCCGACCCCCTCCAGTTAAGCGTGCTGCGTTGAATTAATTCGGGTGCAATTTCTGCGAATGAATCTGGATCTTGTTGACTAACCGCTTTTAGAGCCTCTAAGTAACGTTCAATGCGTTTCTTAACTTCAGTCTTGCTGGTGGAATTACTTTGCATTGTATCGACCTCGTGAATCAAATATAATAAGAATCGTTCTTGTTTCTTTCGCTGAGTTGATTATAGATATCATTTGAAACAGATAATCTTTCAGTCAACCGTTTGTAAAGATTCAATACTTCTTTAGAATGTTTTTACACTTACAGAAGTTTCATCATCGAACGATGTGGGCCTACATTGGGAATAGAATACGGTTGATCGATAACAGTCCAACCAGCAGCTTTGTAGAATGGGATTGCTTGCTCTCTCGCTTGTAATAATCCAATTTTAGCAGAAAAGATGTTCTTACTTTCACTTTCAAGAGCGGTTAATACCTTTGCAGCAAGGCCATTTCGTCGCGATGACAAGAGCGTTCCCATTTGACGAATTTGAATCGCAGGCCTGTTTTCTTGCTTCGAAAGGGGCCCGAACGAGGGGGTTTTGGGACCAGAGCCCCCTGGGAAATCTGATTGAGAACCATCGCTCTCTTCTGGAATGAGGTGGGCTCTTCCAACACACACAATTGCTTCATGTTGATCATCGAGAAATGCATGAATCGCATCTGCATCATCAGACAACACCTCCGCCCCGCGAACAAACCCAAGCGGTTCCCGTAATACTGCATATCTGCATTGGTAATACGCATCTGAGGGCGTCCAACCGGGGCCTCGAACTTGGACCATGTTCACTGGGAATCTTAGTTCGTCATAAGTATGTTTAGTGAGACGCGTTGAAATACAACTTCCTGCTGGAACGGTTGCTGCACGGATGTCGGAGCGGTTACGTCGGGGATTGCAAATCCTCTTACCTGGGTTCAAATCCCAGTCCGTGCTCTTCTCAGAAAAGAGCCCCTCTACCTTGAATTACGCGCAGTCTTGATATTCAATGGCTCGTTCGTCAAGGTGTTGGATAGCCCTATTCACGCCGCGAGGAATCAATTTGCCAACTCTAAATTCTGCATTTTCTCAGATTGGAAGGGGTTTTGCTGCATTCTTAGCACCGCCATCTCCTGATGTCATTCGATTTACTGTTGGCCAGCCTGATTTTGATACACCTGCGTTGGTGGTTGAGGCGGCTATTGATTCTCTCAATAGGGGTGAAACTGCGTACACCAGATCACAGGGAAGTGAAACACTTTGCCAAGCCGTTTCAGAACACTTGTCAAAATTTGATATTGTGGTTGACGGAAATGATGTCGTTATTGCACCAGGATGTAAACAGGCACTGCTCTACTCGATGATGGCAGTCATTGAACCAGGAGATGAAGTGCTTCTCTTAGCACCTGCGTGGCCTTCTTATGACGGAATGATCAAGTTACTTGGCGGTGTACCAATCCACGTTCCCGTCAATCGTCCAGATTATCACCCCGATATGGAGGCGTTGAAAGATGCTGTTACATCGAAAACGAAGGCCATTATCATCAACTCTCCGAACAATCCTACTGGCGCAGTATATGCTCCCGAAGAAGTTGAACAGATCGTGCAGTTAGCTGTAGATTCTGACCTCTGGATATTGGATGATATGATTTACTCAACACTTGTATGGGGAAGCCATTGCTACACATCTCCAAATTCATTTGAAGGAGGAGCAGAGCGCACTCTTACCATTGGAGGATGGTCAAAAGGATGGGCAATGACTGGTTGGCGACTAGGATGGGTTGCAGGTCCATCAGAAGCAATGGAGGCCGTAAAGACATGCCAAGCATCATCGGCAACACATGTTGCTACCTTCCTCATGCCAGCTGCAGAAGTAGCGCTTACGCTTGAAGAGGAGACGAAAGAGATGGCAGATTCATTTGCAAAGAGGCGGGTCATGTTCCATGAAGGAATCCATTCTCTGCCAGGTGTTTCCGCACCAATGCCAGAAGGTGCATTCTACATACTTGCAGATATAACTGGTACAGGAATGGATGATATCGAATTCGCAACCAGGGCGTTAGAAGAAGCGAGGGTGCAGGTTATACCAGGCTCTTTGATGCTTGGTGGAGACAACCTGATTCGGATGTCCTATGCTGCTTCCCTGGATGATCTCGAAGAAGGTATTCGACGATTGCGTGATTGGTTAACTTCGATAAGTTAGTATGCATATTTTATAATTCATTATGCATAGTAGTCAGGAGTAATCTTGTATAATTTGCCGTTCGAACCGAATACTGCGAAGTACAAATCACCATTTGGATGGAATGTTATCGGCAAAGGAGTACCTACATCGGTTGCAAAGATAGTTGTTGAACCTATGACTTCACCATTGGATTCATCAAGATCTATCTGAACTATCTCATGCCCTTGTGGTAGAATTGTATTCCAAGAGCCATACACAGTTGCGTAAACTGTCGTATCTCCACCAGGGAGAGAAGATGTGTCTGGTCTCAATGCCAAACCATTCATCGAGGTATGTGGCGTCCATCGAGCTACAGGAGCAATGCTTCCTTCTGGAATTGGATTATCTGGAGAATCATCGGGCCATCCATAAAACCCATTTTCAACGAGCAGGTTTAATTCTTCATCGGGGTGATCTCCATCCCAGTCTCTTCCGTTGTCCGTGAAAACATATCCAATGGTGGGAACCCAGACGCCGTCAAAGGAATTGCGCACGCCGCTTGCAAGTACTCCATGGTCACCTGTATTACCGTTTACCCACA
>CAXDRT010000161.1:0-3763 GCA_963991835.1 uncultured euryarchaeote | reverse complement strand
TCGCTTTCCAGAACACCACAACATGTCCCATTAAATTCGCTTCGAACCATCCTCTTCGATGCTCTCACCTTCTCTTCCCAACCCATTCCCACCTCGTCTCGCCGATTCTGTCATTACATCAGAAATGCTTGATACAACAATTCAGCCAAAGGTGAAGAGACAAACAACAAACATGCATCTTGCTGATCTTCCTCCTGGTTTCCAGAAGCACATTAAGAAACTAAACTTCCCACCTGCAGAAGAAGAAGTTACACTCGATAGTGATGCTATTGATGCAGTTGAACGAGGTGAGAGGACCAGTAGTGGAATTCCTCTCCCGTTCTCTGATATGTCCTGTGGAGGAGGGATTTTCCATGCTCGTATGCTTCGAAAACACAGTGAACTGTTTGAAGGCCAAGATGCTGAACTGAAGAAGCAAGATACAATGCGATTATTCAGAGGATTCCAATTGATCGATGTTGATTCACTTGTGGTTGAATCCACAAAGAAGCGCCTCCTCCTTGAATCGATACGGCTCGACCTCGTTTCCATGATTGGTGAACAAGAAGGGAAAGTTAATCGAGAGGATATCGAGGAAATACTGGAACAAAACGTAATCTGTTCAGATGCACTTCAGCACGATTGGCCGTGGGCTGAATCACCGCGATTGATAATAGCGAATCCTCCTTGGTTACGAATTAAAGACCGATTTAGAGGTATGGAAGATGGTTCTCAGCGCAGAAAGAATCTCAGTGAAACTCTTCGCAATCTAAAGAATGATGATGGTCCAAGATTCTCAACAATGAGAGGAAATGTAAACCTGTACCGCCTCTTCATCGAACGTGGAATGCAGATTCTCAGCGAGGATGGGCAAATGCGCGTCGTTGCACCTGATAGTCTCCTGCGGGAACAATCATCTCATCCTTTGAGAAAATTATTGGTTGAGAAGCATTCTTGGAGAGAGGTATGGGCAATCGAAGAAGCAAACCTCCTCTTCCCTGGAATGACCCAAGGCGTTGCAATATTGGGCATCTCTTCAACACCTCATGGTACTGAATCACTCAATGTGATCGGTCCAGTAACCCGTTCCGATCTACGAAGAGTTGGTACTGGTTTGTCTTCACGTGTACCTTCGTTTAGCCTTCCACGAACTCGTTGGGTCCAGTGGGCTCGTAACACTTGGGCTGTTCCGAGACTCCCTCGTGATCAAATCGAACGGAAGCACATCCTGAACATTCTCGACAACATGTCCGAATTACCACGTCTTGGAGACCGTGATCACTGGCTTGCTACTCAGGAACAAACGGTCAAGGTACGTGTCGGTGAAATCGACCAAACTGCTCATTCGAGCAATATCACAAGCTGGGACAAAGCAAGGGCTTCCCGCCCGTTCATTCGTGGAGTTCACTTTACCGAAGACGAACATGGTTCAGTCTATATTCGTCATCCTGCATTCCGCAAGGACATTCCGTCACGTGCGAACGAACGCCAACTTGCTATGTGGTCTGGAGTCACTGAAATTCAATCATATGGCCCTCGACTTGCCTGCCAGGCTATCGTTAATGCTCATCAAGAGCGAAGGCTTCGCTGGGCTGTTATTCCAAAGGGATGTATCCTCGGAAACAGTGTGAACCACATTGAGATGAACCAAGCAATTCTCAACCGTCTTACTGCCACGAAAGGAAATCTCGAAAACGCACTCGAGTGGATGTGCCAACAACTCAATCAGCGAGATCTTGATGACTGGGCAAAGGCATGGTCAGCAAACAATAACGTAAACAATTACGAATTGGAAATGCTTCCTCTCCAATTGGAGACGACTCAAGAAATATCTGAGATCTCAATGGACTGATGACTGGTGTGTTCGCAGTATAGAATAAACAGACGTATTAGAATTCAACGAATACGATGTTTTATATCACCAACCCCGTTACAAAAAAATGCGTAAGCAATCATAGGAGAGTCACATATGGGCATTCATCCTAAGATTGGAATCACTGGTTTACCAAGAAGCGGTAAATCCGCTGTAATGGAAAAGGTTCTTTCCATGCTCAAGGAAGAGAGGACCAAAGAACTTGCAGCACGAAATTCTGGAACGCATTCTGAAATTATTGGCGGTATCTGCACAGAGCCGATCCTTGAGGGGAGTGAGCGCTTAGGCTACAGTGTCCGTAACATTGTCACTGGTGAAACAGCAACAATCGCTCACAAAGAAATAGACTCAAGGCTACGCGTACTTGGATATGGTCTTGATACTGAAGGCCTTGAGAAAGTGGCTGTACCCGCTATTGAATTTGCAATTGAAAATTGTGAAGTGATTGTTATTGATGAAATTGGAAAGTTTGCTGTTGAGTCAGAATCCTTCGTCAATGCAGTCCGGAGTGCACTTGAAGTCGACAAGCCCACGCTTCTTACGCTTCACAAGAAGAGCCGTCACCCGCTGTTACAAGACATTCGACGCCGTGATGATGGACGTATTCTCGAAGTAACTCCTGTCAATAGGGCCCTTCTACCTTACAAGATTCACAAGTTGATGCGTGAGACCTACTGATTGCGTTGGATTCATACAGACAACACACTTCGTCTCCACCATGACGCCAGCAGAACGAGCCAAGAAGCTCCTCTTGGGAACTGGTTTGTGCATGGTCTTCGTCTTTGCCATTGGACTTTCAAACGAACGATTTTCCATCGAATCCTTAGATTTGGGATGGCTCTTCCTTGTCCTCGGCTTATCCATGATCGGCCTTAGCCTAACAAAGGGAAGTTTCAGTTCCCAATTCCCTGATGAATCGGATGAAGAAATGACGAACAGAGTTCAAGATGATGTTACGGAAACAAAACGCGAAGCGAACATTGGAGATGCTTGGGCATCGTTAGAACATAATGTTCTAAAAAATGAATTGGCTGAATCTGAATAGACAAGGGCGGTTGATTCATACCCTACCTATGCATCGCAAGGATTGGTAAGGCTATGAGTGAAATTCCCGCTGATTTATATTACACAAAAGAACACGAATGGATTCGAATGGATGGAGACATCGCAACGATAGGAATTACAGATCACGCACAAGATGCATTGACTGATATCGTTTACATTGAACTTCCACAAGAAGGAGATGTCCTGGAGGACATGGGCGAATTTGCAATTGTTGAGTCCGTAAAATCTGCATCTCCAATCTTTGCTCCACTCGCAGGTGAACTTACTGCGGTAAACGACGAACTCGAAGATGCTCCAGAACTCATGAACAGCAGTCCATATGAAGATGGTTGGATTGTGAAAATGCGCTTGTCCAATCCAGATGCCGTATCTGGACTCATGTCTGCTGATGATTACCGCAGTATGATCGGCGAGTGAATACATTGCCAGAACCCACTCGACTTACACTGTATGTTGATGGGTCTTGTGATGGAAACCAAAATGTCGATTCAGATACTTTAGCAGGTTGGGGTGTAGTAGTCATACTGGGTGATTCTGGTCTTGGCCGTGGAAGTGGAGACGTTGTTACAGAATTACATGGTCCAGTAATTACATCAGAAGATGAACCTGAATTTATCGGTGCTGAAGTTGGATCAAATAATACCGCTGAACTCTCAGGATTTTTTGCTGCCCTCCGCTGGCTCCTAACTGAAGAAAATAACGACCCTGTACGTATTCGTGCAGATAGTCAGTATGCCGGCAATATTGCTGCTGGAAGTTGGAGGGCAAAAGCAAACCGAGAGCTTGCTGCACGTGTACAAGCACTGTGGAATGAGGTTGCATCGTTGAGAGAGCTCTCATGGGATC
>CAXDRT010000160.1:0-3805 GCA_963991835.1 uncultured euryarchaeote | reverse complement strand
GTGTTGGTGATGGAAATCTTATCGACAAACGAGTTGGTTGAACGATAGAATCGTGTCATCCATCGGTCGTCTTCTGATTCTCCAGCAATCCCTAGGCCACGCTTTGACGTGCTTGGATACTCGAGGGTTGCATTCGTGAACGAACATCCATCACATTCGTTGAAGTTCACCGTCGTTCCAAAGAAATCAATGCCTTGAATGGTTACACCGTCAGAGTTCTCAACGCCAATAGCGAAGGGTTGTACTTTGACACGAAGATCCAAATCATTGGCATTTTGTCCGCTTGGCGTCTTGTAGTGAAGTTGATTGTTCGTGTTGTTGAACCACCATTCACCATCCACATCGATGAGTTCACGCTTACCTTCTAGGAAGTAGGCATGATGCTTGGTCTTCCAACCAACACCTGTGCCATCGTAAGCAAACGTTCCATTGGCAGAATACCAATCCGTAATCTCACGACTGTTACTGCGGAATGAACCTAAGTTCATGACTGCAATCGCCCCAACAGGGTCAAGTCCAGTTGCGTTGATGGTCTCGTTCAATCCTGAGTGAACACCTGTTTCTGGACCAGCATCAGTCAGCCAACCTTGCGTGTAGGCGTTGTTTGAACCAGTGAGTGTTCCTTCAGCCCAATACGATCGATTGAAGACCGTCTCATCAGAGAATTGAGCATTTGGCCAACGGGCAGGAACTTGTTCTTCGTAAGCAAGGAACAGTTGCCAACCGTCTTGCGGGAGAGTTACTTCTTGAATTCCATCGCTATCAGCAGCACTCCAGGTTGCTTCAAAGTCCGATGATATGCTTCGAGTTCCATCAAAGACAACACGGGCTCCGTCAGCTGCACGAATCAGAAGATTGTCCTTGTTGTTCACAGTGACGTTCTCATGATAGCGTCCTGAATAGAGAATGATTTCATCGTCTGAGACCGAATCATTCAGTGCATCAGAAAGCGTTGCCTTAGGACAGACACTCGTCCCATCCCACGCATCTGAACCATTCATTGGGTCAACGAAAATAGGATCGCCCGAGGTTCGTGTAATTGAATCACAAGCACCCGTGGAATTGTATGAATTCGAAGCATCAGGTAATGTCCAACCTTGCATCGCCCCAATGTAGGACGTTTGCGCCAGCATAATCATCATGAAAATCAAGACATATGCTTTACGCCTCTGCTTTAGAAGGCCAACGCGTTCAGTCTCAATGGAAGAAAGAGTTCTGAAACTGCCCCCCTCCATAATATTCCTCCGTTTTTTCCCTTATTCGTACATATATCAGTCCTTTGCCAATTGATTAGATGTTTGGCGAATTAAAGCATACGCAGTCCATGGCAAAATTACCAACCCAAAGGATATAGCCATGTACCCTGTAATGACAGGTTTACTTGGCATTTCACCGATGCGTTCTCTGAACTAGGATTTGATATCACAAACAGTACAGAATGACTATACAATTTCGTTTCTTCATTACGAATAATGCCTTGGGATTCTTTAGCGTACCTGCTGGCATTACTTTGTGCTGGTTTGATTACACCTGGTCCAAACAACATCACCTGTACAGTTCATGCTGTTGTCTACGGAAAAAAGAGCAACATTCCACTCATCGCTGGAATGGCATTAGGCTTCATTTCAATCCATGTTGTCTGTGGATTAGCTGTGGATTCTTTTGACGAAGAGAGTCCAATCGGCGTTGCTATGAATATCATAGGATCAGTATTCATGTTTTTAATCGCCTTTGGAATTTTATTCCTTGGACGTTCCGATAGGATTCAAAGTTTCCCTGATGCAGTTCCAAAATTGGGTTTCAAAACTGGCGTCTTAATGCAATATGTAAATGGGAAAGAATGGGCCATGGTGTTCATGATCATGTCCAAATTTTTGAGTGATTTTGGTGGCGGAATAGTCGGAATTGCAACCATTGCAAGCATCACAACAAGCGGAGGTATAGCAGCCATGTTTGTCTGGTCTCATCTCGGGGAGAAAATCAAATCGAAAACCGATGAGCCCGGATTTGTCAAGAACGCGTTCACCCTCTTAGGGAGTTTACTGTTCATACTCGCAGTATTTATCTCAGTCCGAGGACTCTGATTGGGACGATTGTTCAGCCCACGAATTGATAATCACGTGCTCTGCCTTTTGGAGATGCTCTGCAACAGTTCCTTGCTTTACACCTAAGAAATCGGCAATAGCATTCTGGTTGCATCCTCGAGGAGTGCTGTAGTATCCCATTTGAACTGCGGTTTTAATCACGAGATTACGCTTGATTGGTAGTTTGGGAACCGTCATCCAATCGCCTATGTCCAGATTTGAAATTCTCATATCCATTTTTTCTGGAATCAACAATTGGAGCTTGTCTTTGATCCGTTTCAATCCATTCGCCGTCCCGTGTATGGTCATGGAAAAACCATTTTCTCTGCAGAGAGATGTTGGGGGCATAATCCATGCTTCATCTTCAGTAGCAATAAGGCGTTGAATTGGCCCAGGTGTTCTTGCTTTCAAATACGCAAAACCATCCCCTGATTGAAGAATAGCATCGATGATTAAACTTCCTTCAAGTTCATCTTTAATGCTCATTATATCGATGTTATCATGTTCAACTTTAACGATGCAAGTAGGAATAGAATCGACAACTCCTGTACCTGTTACCATTTCCAGTTTATTGAAGTATTTTGTAATGATATTTCCCGGTAAATGTTGGGCTTGTTCATGAGAGATACGAATCTGAAAGCATCTCATGCCTCCACTCGCTTTTACACCGCTCATGATGTCTGCCTCAATCTTTAGAATTTATCACTTTGCTTCAAAGCCTCCTACGTTCCAAGCGTGCACAAATCTCGGCTTCTGATTACTTCTTCTTGTGAAGTTCTCGGCCTTGCTTTGCCCATTCGTCTCGCTTGACACGACCTGGGAAGAACTCGATGGCTTTGTTGACTTCTTCTTCGATATCAGAGGTCATGTTACCAATCTGTTCGAAGGTGTAGATACCGAGTGCGTACAACTTCTCAGCGATAAATGGCCCAATACCCTTGATGGTTTGGAGATCGTCTTGCTGATCGATGCTTGCAACACCAAGAATTCCGAAGTCAATACCGTCTGCCTTCTGAGCAATTCGCTCAAGTTCTTCAGCTTGCTTGAGTGCCTTCTCATCGAGTTTGACATCTTCACCAAGCAGAATCTTTGCCTGAGCAACCCATTGGTCACGCTTGACGCGACCTGGGAAGAATTCGATGGCGACGTTGACTTGTTCCTCAAGTTTGGCAGTCATGTTGGCAAGTTGTCGATATGTAGTAATTCCAAGAGCGTTGAGTTTCTCTTCAAGGAACGGTCCAATACCCTTGATGACTTGCAAGTCATCCTTAACCATAACAATCGATGCAGCACCAAAGACACGCGTTACTCCGCTAACACCGGTCAAGACGTTTCCATCCTTACCAGTCCAAGCGATGAGTGTGCTTCCATCAGAATCAGTAATTGCAGCAGATCCACTATCAGCGAATTCTGAAGCGTTTCCAACTTCGAGTGTCTTCGCACCTTTCTTCACTTCGGATTTCAACTCAGTTGAAGTCGCTTCTCCAATGACCTTGAAGTCAATGGATTTCGCACGCTTCTTAACACGTTGAAGTTCCTCTTGTTTCTTGACTTCCTTCGCAGTAGCAGCAGGTTTCTTCTCAGCCTTCTTCTTAGCAGCAGCAGCCTTCTCTTCAGCTTCCTTAGCAGCCTTAGCATCAGCATCTGCCTTCTTCTTAGCATCCTGTCTCTTATACACATCTGACGCTGCCGACGATACTCCTTGTGTAGATCTCGGTGGT
>CAXDRT010000159.1:0-3845 GCA_963991835.1 uncultured euryarchaeote | reverse complement strand
GCATACGAGATCTAGTACGGTCTCGTGGGCTCGGAGATGTGTATAAGAGACAGTCACCAAGCTGCTCTCGAAACAGGTTATCCTCTCCTTCTCAAAGCCACTGCAGGTGGTGGAGGAAAGGGAATGCGTGTTGTTCATGCACAGGAAGAACTCGAATCGTCAGCACGATCTGCTCGGCGAGAAGCAGTCACTGCGTTTGGCGATGGACGAGTCTATGTCGAAAAACTCCTTCAGACTTCAAAGCACGTTGAGATTCAAGTTCTTGCAGATACACATGGTCGATGCATTCACCTTGGAGAGCGTGAATGCAGTGTTCAACGACGTCATCAGAAAGTGTTTGAAGAAGCACCATGTGCTTCTATGACTCCTACTCTTCGAGAACAAATGGGACAAGCAGCTGTATCTGCAGCACAGGCTGTTGATTATGTTGGAGCAGGAACGGTTGAATTCCTCTTGGCAGAAGATGGTTCGTTCTATTTCCTCGAAATGAATACACGAATTCAAGTCGAACATCCAGTCACTGAAATGGTCACTGGAGTTGATTTAGTTCGCGAACAACTCCGTATTGCAGCAGGACAACCGATGTCTGTAGGCGAACTGGAACTCAGAGGACATGCGATAGAAGTTCGATTGTATGCAGAAGATCCAAGCAATAACTTCCTTCCTGCAATTGGTCCCTTAGCAGTCTTCCGACCTCCTACTGGACCAGGTATTCGTTTGGATACAGGTGTCAGAGAAGGCGATGATGTAACACCGCATTACGATCCAATGCTTGCAAAACTCATTGTTTGGGCGCCATCAAGAGCAGAAGCACTTCAACGAATGCGTCGAGCATTGGATGAGTTTGTTGTTTTAGGAACAACTACGAACATTGGTTTCTTACGAACTCTTTGTGATACAAAAGAAGTCATCAGTGGCAATACGTACACGACAATGATCGATGATGTCTTTCCAAACGGTTACGAATTCATTCCAACACAGGAACATCTTGATGTTGCTCTGATGACTGCAGCAGTTGCAGAAACGACAGGAATGCACAGAGTGACCGTTTCCTCATCTTCATCAAAGGAAGGCATTCCTAGCCCATTCCAGACGCTGAATCGGAGGTATCCTTGATGCAGCATGAATTTAGATTCAACAATGAGGTTCACGAGGTGACGCTTGAGCGTACGCCTAAGATTTGGACATTCGTCAATCATTGTGCCCACCCAAGAGAAGATGGCCGAGTTCGAATCTATTTCGAAGACGGAACAAAAGCCTGGGCTCATGTAGCGAAAGTAGGCGATGTATGGTGGATTCACCACAGTGGCCACATCTACACACTTGAGCGAATTGAACCTGGTGCAAGCGCAGACGAACAACATGGTGGCTTAGTCGCTCCAATGCCTGGAACAGTCCTAGAAGTCCTCGTATCCCAAGGCCAATCGGTAGAAGCTGGTCAAACTCTTATGATTTTAGAAGCCATGAAAATGGAACACAGAGTGGTTGCATCAGAAGATGGGGTTGTTACAGCCGTACACTTTTCTGCAGGTGATCGTGTTGAACAAGGTGCGAGTTTACTGGAAGTCGAAACGAATCAGTAAAGGCAATGACAATTCCCACCCTCAACTAATTTTTCAGATAACAAATTGTTTATCGGATCTGAACGCATTCAGCTGGCCGTTCGTTTCAATGACATACGGTAAATACTCAAATTAGCATTATTAATTTCGACATGTTTAATTAATAACGCCTGTTGGTGATTTTTATGGCTTGTGAATGTTGTAACTGTAATCCATGTGGAATTAATTGCACGTGTGATGGATGTTGTTAGAGAGATAGAAACTCTTCGGGGTTATTTTTCAGTTTTGTAACTAGAGAAATAGTTTCACTTATCGTGGTATAAGATCCTATCAACAATTTGCAGAGGGTACCCTTTGACAAGGAAATCTGCTCAACCCTTATTCCGTAGCAGTTTCTGGAACCATCATGGTCGAAATCCTTTGTCCACATTGTGATGAGGAAATCGGATTAGATGACGATGCAATCGGTGAATTTAGTTGTCCGTATTGTGATGAAGATTTCACTTGGGATGGATTGTCAAGTGATGGCACATCAACTGATCTTTACGATTGGAAAGGTTTCTGGATTGGTTTTGGGACCCCCAATCTTTTCATTATCCTTGCCTGGACCGTAGGGATATTGCTTAGTAAGTTTAGAATTCGTTCCGATTCAGGTTCAATAGTGATTGGGTTATTGCACATAGCGTCATTTTTATCTTGGATTATAATTTTGATTTATGGTATTCGTATCAAAAACAAAGCAATGTGGAAGGGATCTCTGGTAGGATTAGCTGCTGTTCCTGTTTTTTTGATTTTAGGAATTGCGTGGTACATTGAAGCAACAGATTGGTCGATGTTCTAGAACCCCCTGACAATTCAAAGGTATAGATACAATACCTGAACTTGAAAGAAGAATCTACAAATGTTTCATCCTTGAATGAGCATCATGGCCAAGGCACTTTCCGATAGATTACCAGCCTCGTATTCTCTTGACTATGATTTTGAAGCGCATGAATTATGGAAAGTCATTAGTTCACCAAATCACCTCAATTTATTCCATCCATTTTGCAAATCTAATGAGGTGATTAATTGGGAGGTCAATCATTCAGATCGCCTCATATATCTAAATGGAAGAAACTACATCCGAAATTTCCAAACATGGGATGATGGAATTGGTTACACCCTCTTGATAGGGGGTGAGAACGGGCCTCTTTCCTATGTGGTTTGGGAATTAAAGCCACAGCCAGAAGGTAAATCCAAGTTAACTATCACAGTGTATCCATATATGCTGGCTAAGTTGCCAAATTTTGTAGCCTATTTACCTCACAAGTTTTGGATTGAGCCGCGACTTAGACGGTATCTCAGGTCTGTATTATCAGGATTAAAATATTATTTAGACACAGGGAAAAACGTACCTCGAAATCATTTTGGGAAACACCCTTGGTTTTCGTAGTTAATTCCTCAAGATTATACCTAAATAGACAGTTCGAACATCAGTAGCGTCTGACAAGACCCACTGCAAGCCCTCTGATTGGTTCAAAACTAATATGTGGTTCACCTTTCTAGCAGCAATGTGTCCAATGCAGATGACCCTACAAATCCAAAGGGACGAGATATTGACCTAAGGTGGATATTTGGAAATCTAATTCTGTGGTTTGGTGCGGCAATTATCGGATTTTCTTTCATCGGTTTGTTCAATGGAGAATCTTTGAAATTGTGGAGTTACATTATTCCAATTGTTCTCATTGTTGTTGGAATTTTTCTTATGAAAAAATCAAGAAATTCTGCACCAGTTGGTGAGGCCTACAAGGCGGGCACCATATACAGAGGCTTTAGAGGTAGAATCTAACTTCTACCCTAAACACCCTTCCGAACGATGTCCTTTGGAAGGGTAGCGTCTGACAAGACCCACTGAAAGCCCTTTGATTTGCCAGTACCTGAACAATGGGTATTCGGATAGACCCACTAATTAGAAACTAAATTATGACCTCACCTTCATTAATTTCGTTTGGATATTGTATATTTTCATATGTACTCCCACCATTTTGAACTGAAATTATGAATATATGGTCA
The DNA here is from genome assembly GCA_963991835.1 of uncultured euryarchaeote. Classification (GTDB taxonomy): domain Archaea; phylum Thermoplasmatota; class Poseidoniia; order Poseidoniales; family Poseidoniaceae; genus MGIIa-L2. The sequence continues at coordinate 231 of CAXDRT010000159.1, read as the reverse complement.
GTGGATGGTTCAGGTCTACATTCTTGAAGTTGGAGGATGAGTTGATATGTTTCTCCAGCAATCAACTCTCTTGCTGAATCATCATTACCCTCCATGTCAGTTGAACTAGAAAAATCACCATCAGCAAACTCAGTAGCATCGCCTGAATCAGATTCACAAATGATAGTCCAATTCACATTATTACTATCGATGGTCTCAGAGCCAGGTGCTAATTCAAAGTACAACAATAAT
>CAXDRT010000158.1:0-3897 GCA_963991835.1 uncultured euryarchaeote | reverse complement strand
CGCATCGCGGAACTTGAACGGTCGGTCAACCGACTTACCGAACAGAGGCATAGGTATGACGCAATGGCAATCAATATCAAACACTGGGCATGCAGCACTTGCGGCAATTGTATCGACCCAATCTGTCCACGGTGGAAGTGGAAACAGGTCAGTGATAATGCAACTTGCAGACTGACTGAACGACTTCATAACAGATGGGCGATGACCTTCTCGGGCGAGGTGAAGCACATATCGAAGCCCTGCTTTTCTGCACCCTTCATCCATGTCAACCGCTGCATCAAGCAACATGTTGTGATGCCGTAATGATGCGTGAGGATAACGCTCATCAATGGCGTGGTAAATCAGCAAGGGTAAGTTATGTTCTACAGCCATATGCTTTCCGAGATCAATAGCTGGATTTTCATGAAGTCGAAACGAAGATTTCAACCAAACCACAACAGGTCCTGAACCATGAGGTTCAGTAATGCTGTTGCGATGGCGTGTCCGCTCACTCAAGTGAGGCGGAAGTGTTTCAAGCATGGTTATCGAAATGCTGTTCTGGATATATACCACTGTTTTAGACTCTTAATCAACAGTGATGGATACCACACAATTGTAATCTGCAAAATATACGATGACACGATGGAAATCGAATGACTTGTAGTTACGTCTGTTCAAGAATTATGTTCAGGCAAGTTCTCTATCAAGGTTGATTCAAGGGCCAATCTCTTTCTCTGTTGTGGTGGGAAAGGCGTAGAGCCAGCAAGTATTTGTGAACACCAATAGATTGTGCGAGAACTGAATTCTTCAAGCCAGAAATCGATATCTTCGCCACTTGAAATCAAATCTTTGTAGGATTCTAACGCCGAACTTACTTCATTCACCCATGGATGGCACTCTGTTCCAAAGACGCCCGATTCATCAGACCTCAAGCGTGCTTTACCAATCAGTTCACTTGCCTGTTTTATCCACTTATTCTCATCTGAACCTGAATTGTTGGAATTTGTTTCAACACCAGACATCATCAAAGCCACCGCTTCACTGAGCCATATGTCTCCATAGTTTACTGCCCAACCCCAACCGTCTTTCTTTGCAGAGGCTAATCGGAAGATATCTCTTGCAGCCGTCCACTCATTTCGCAAGAGGAGTTCTGTTCCATCATACCACATGAAGCGAGCAGCCTCCAGTAGGCGTTTTGAAAAGCAACCTCTGAGGTTCTGTTCCGCATAATATCGAACCTCATCATCACCAAAAGTAAGCGCATAACCAAGGTAGAGTTCGCATTCAAATAATGTGTTTTCAAGCAGTTTGTGTACGTTCATGTGGTATCCGCCCAAATGACCCCACCACTTGCCGTTGTCAAGACGAGGATGCGATTCAAGTAACACTCTTAATCGGTTGAGGTCAGAAAGCATACCATCACATGTTGCACGGTTTCCTAACAGATTACCTTCCCACTGCGTCCATGTTTGGTTGAGGTTTTTCAGGATGTTCGTTGCTTTCAGGCGAGCTTCCTCTTCGCCTTCTTGGAAAGCGAGCACGTCAAAATCGTTTGGTGGATGGTTCCCCTCAACCTTGAAGCGGATTTCGAGGCGAACCAGTCCGATAGCGTCATCATTCCAATCAGCAGTACTTACCGCAACAAAATCAACATCGTAATTGACTCCTCTGTGCGGGTCATAACGAACCTCACCTGCAAGTGTTCCATCATCTGAAAACAGAACTCCAGGTGGAAGTCGAACTAAGGTAGGGGCTTGATTGAACCCACTTTTGTTGAGTAAGAAATCGTCCGATTCTTGATTTAACTTATCTCCAACACTGAAAACTCCAAGGTCGATTTCATGGCGAGTCACTTTCAAATTGTTCTTTTCTGCACAGCGATAGTGTTCACTGTAGAGTTCAGCATATGACCAATCTCTTGGACAATCGTCACAACAGAAGCATCTTCCTTTACGATAACCTTGGTATCGTGGTGTCGTTGGTTCATCAGAGCAACAGAGGTTTGATTTTTTATCGGATTGAGAGGTGGTGTTCTGGCTATCAGTTTGATACTCTGCAAGAGCATCTTTACGCGCTAAAACTCTACGATCTTCGGGAGTCGTTTCACGGCAGAATCGGTCACTGTCTTCAGGCACATAGATCAAAGAATAATCTTCTTCCAAAGCCACTTGATAGGGTGCAACCTCTCCTTCAGGCCAGTTACTTTCACGGTAATTGAGTGCGATAATTCGCCCAGGCCTCCACCCAAGTCCACCAAGATTACACAATATGGTTGTTCCAACCTTAAACCGATACTCTGCCATAATTTGACCCTTCTTTGCTAACGGTGCTTTTCACTTCATGAATTTGTATCGTGAAGAAGCGCTATACCCTAATCAAAGCATTTTCTTTTTGATTGTTTGCAAAGAACCGTAGTTACGTTTTCTACTCTTCTCAAACTCTGTTAATGAGAACTACACCCCTAGTTGCTGTTTGAGTACAGATTACTAATACCAAAATTACGAAACTATCCACAAACATCAATCAATCATGTTGTGTAAAATGTAAACATGACCGAAAAGGTGTTTTCACCGCCGAAATTTATCGGCTGTTTTTGCGGAATGACATATGTCAAAATCTGCCATCCGCACTTTGATGAGAAATTTGAAGACAATTCTTGAGTGATTCGGCAAGAATGAAAAGAAGCAGAAAAACAAGAAAGATTCATGCGTTTCTTTCTCCTGTAATTGAGACAATAAAGTTTGGAGTCTCTAACAAGCTCGAGTTGAATTATTATTCAACTGAGATCTGCTGATACGGTGACTTCCTAAGAAGTTTTAAATAAAGTAATACGATAGTTATGTTACGGCATACAGTAATTGACCTATATTTGTATTTCAATTAAGTCGTAGCAAAAACAGCCAGTAATGGCTGAATCTGCAACCATGTGGACGAATATCACGGAAAAAAACAAACTCCAAGGGCCTCGATTGGACGGCACCTTGGAAGTTAAAGAGGCTGATGTCAAATTACCTCCCGCAGTTAATTGGCATTTTTGGCCTTGGTGCAATTACGGTTGTAAATATTGTTTTGCCACTTTTGAAGAATTACCGTTCTCGGAAAAATTGCCGAAAGAACAAGCTTTGAAGATCCCTGAGATGCTTGCTAAAGCAGGTGCGAAAAAGATTACGTTTGTCGGAGGTGAACCGACACTATGCCCTTACATTGGAGAATTACTCGTTGAAAGCAAGCGAGTCGGCCTCACTACCTGCATTGTATCAAACGGATCTAAATTAACGGATGAATTCTTAGAGAAATGGAATTCAGTAATTGATTGGGTAGGAATTTCAATAGATTCATCAAATGATGAGATGCATCAACAAATGGGTCGTGGATTAAAGAAAGACCTTTTGCGTTCAAAAAGTCACCATATTGAAGATTCGATTGCAGCGTGGAATCGCTGTACTGCCCACGGTATTCGGATGAAACTTAACACAGTCGTGTGCCAGTACAACAAGGATGATGATATGATTGATTTGGTCAATCGACTCCAACCAGAACGATGGAAAGTATTCCAAGTCCTTCCAGTAAAAGGTCAAAATGACAAAGACATCGATTCAATGACCATAACCGATGCACAATTCAATACGTGGGTAGAACGCCATCAAAAAAAGAAGAAAGAGAAAATTGTAATGATTTGTGAACATAATGATTTGATGCGCGGTTCATATGCCATGATGGACGCACTTGGGCGCTTTTACTCAAATACTTCTGGAGGGCACCTTTACGGCCCGTCTGTGTTCAAGGAGGGTGTATTACCTGCCTGGCAACAAAATGAATTCTTAGAAGAAAATTTTCATCTACGGGAAGGCGAATACAATTGGGAAAATAATCGAAGCCTACCGATGGCATCTGATTCTAAAATGGAGTGTTTGTAAT
>CAXDRT010000157.1:0-3925 GCA_963991835.1 uncultured euryarchaeote | reverse complement strand
GCGCTCTAGCTTCCGAATCTGAACGCCCACGACCTGTTAACAAACCAACGGCGATTGAGGACTGCCAACGGCGATATCCGATGAAGGATATTGACAGTGTTACAACAAAAATAAACAAAACAACGGCAATTAGTCCAAAGTTTGTGCTGGATTCAACGGACTCCTCTACGACGATTGTAAATGTTCGAGTATCGGTGTTGTTGGAGGCATCAAAGACCGTTACAACAACTGTCTTTGTCCCTGTTGTATCGAAGAATAGGTCGACACTTGAACCAATATAATCAGGGTCATCTGTTGGATTTCCATTTTGATCGATGTCCTTTGACGGATTGGTGTCCCAATGATATCGAAGGTTTGATGAGGCGTCGTAGACATCGTTAGCGTTGATTGAATAGGTATAGATTTGACCCTCTTTGAGTGAGTACTTGAATCGTTCAACGAATGCATCATCAATTTCAGGTATTGAACCATCAACAACTCGAACATCAACCTGTGTTGAAGCACTATTACCGCTCTCATCAAAGACAGTAAGGCCAATAACATGTTCTCCAATAGTGCTCCAATTAAACGAAACGGTTGTTTGTTGATTGTAAGGTGAACCATCAAGGGACCAAGAACAAGCAGAAACTCCATCGTCATCAGAACTTGAGTTACATGTCAAAACGAGTGTATTGGCGTAAGCGATGCGCCATCCTCCAGAAACGGGTGTAGCTGTAGAGGAAGATGCTGTTGTCCCCGTAATTCGAGGCACTGGATTGATAATGTCATTCACAGTAATGGTTTGCTGTTGACGATCGAAACTACTCTGTCCAAGAACAGTCAAGGTAACGATACGTTCACCTGGAGTAGTCCATTGTGCTTCTGAAGTGAGACCAATTGCATCAACGTCATTGATGAAATCACCATCATCATTCGCATCAACTGTTGAATCAAAGTCCCAGGTATACTGCGTTATTTGATTCAGGTTATTGGGAGTAGATGAGGCATTAAACTCAACCAATGTATTCATCGAAACCGTGGTGTTCTCTGCTACGAATTGTGCCTGAATAACAGGGACTAACTGAACTCGAATTGTGACTCTAAGATTTGTAGAACCATCTCCTTGTCCACTGATATCATCTGTATTATCGATAACCAATTTGAGAGGTTGGTTGGCAAGTGCTGATGGAACAACCCAACTGAATGAAGATGTCCCATCGACGGCTAGTAGCGAAGCTCCAGTCAAGGCTACATTAGATTGGCCTGAAAGATAGTTTGCATTCATCGAATCTGTTTGAAGATAAACATCTGCTAATCCTTGTAGAGACCAGGCTGTTACTGCAATGGTCGTACCTTCTTCAAGTTGCAAAGAAGTCCCCTCGAGAAGAGTGAGGTAGCCATCAGGAATGATGCCAATAAGATCGTGGTAAGGTGTCCAAGGCGTATCCGTTAGTTGTGAAACTGTCATGGAAATACGTCCATCAACACCTCCTTGGTCGCCTTGAGATTGATCTCCATCATGGGCAAGGTTATCGATAATGACTGTCCATGATTTGGCATTGATTGAAGAAGGGACTTTCCAATGGAATTCGTATTCCCCGATTGCTGATTCAGTTGAGGGGATTTGTTGGTAGGAAGAACGATACGACTGACCAAGCAAATATGGCTGCAATCCTGATTCATCAAAAACAAGAACATCCAAAGCGTCGTCAATAACTGTGATTGAGAACTCGAATACATCTCCAGGTTGAAGCGTACCGAGATCAAAACGCATGCATGCATCGTTGGCTACTGCAACTTGAGACGAGAGTGTTGTTTCGCTAACAGAGAGACACTGTGGAGCGTCTCTTCCTTCTGCGGCTTGTATTCCAGGAATCATTACTGAGCACATGAGCAGCCCGATAAGAACACACGCACGCTTCGATTGCATACCTGCTCCTTGATGACATTACACTTCAATGATGCGTTAGGTTGTGTTGCTTCCAACCCTCTTCATTTCGTCGATAGAAGGTGACGTTTCCTTCAACATCAATTCGAACCCGATCTCCATCCTTTGCATACGTAATCCCACTTGAATCTCCGTATTCATTGACAGCTTCATCCAGTGAGGCAGAGGCTTCTCGTATACGTGCTGAGAAATGAGTCAAAATAAGATGTTCTGCTCCGCAAGCCTTCGCTGTCCTTGCAGCACCCATCGCAGTACTGTGAAGATGTTCTTCTGCTTTTGAATGTGAATCCTCCAAGAATGTTGCTTCATGAACAAGAACACTTGGTATTCCTACTGGATGAATTGATTGTTCCGCTGTATCTCCAGAAATTACGATGGAATGAGAACTACGTTCTGGCCCCCGGAATGAAGAGGCTTTGAGTATGGTTCCATTTTCTTTCTCAACATCGTTACCGCTTGCAAGTAATCTGCGTTCTTCTTCATTGAGCCCTGCAAGAGTTGCTCGTTGTCGATCGAAGACGCCCTGACGTGCAGCCTTTGTGATTTGCCAAGCACAAGATGGGACACTGTGTTTCGTTGCAAGCGCATCGAGACGTATACTCTTGAACGATTCAGGTTGAGGCATTTGTTCATGCCAGACAAGGGAAGAAACATCTGGATTAAGTTCAACCCATTTGTTAGAATGTGGCTCACCTAACATCCATCGGACCTCGTATCCGAGTTCTTTGGAATTGGCTCCAAGTTGAAACCAAGCCCTATATTGATTGATAAGGTCTGCAGAAGGTGTGTTTTCAGGAACTTCGGCATTGAATCCATTTGCCTGTAAGACATCCCACACGGACTGGGAAGTTGGTCCATAAACAATCAAGGGGTGATTTCTACCATCGAGTGCAAGAGTCTGAAGAAAGGGAAGAAGGCCCCAGGTGTGGTCAAGATGACCGTGAGTCAATGCGATTGCTGCAATTTTATGTGGCCGCAAGGAAGCGTTTTGACCACTACGCTTCATCAGACTACGCTGTGCTGAATATCGGTTCTGGAAGCCTTCACCTGCATCGATAACGACCAGGCCTTCTTCTGTAGATAAGATACTTCCACTGACATTTCTTGTCGATGTTGGACGCGCTGATGCTGTTCCAAGAATGTGTAATTCCATCATGAGCATTTCTCCTAAGCGCGAGAGATTGGCGTTTCTGGGAACCATCGTAGTACAACGATATCATTGATCGAACGAACCCAACGCCAAGGAACTGCAACATGGATTGAGTCTACGACGAGTTCGGGTGGTGTCTCTCTAACGAATAAATGCGTGCAAGTCATCGTTGAATGCTCGATAACTGCATCGTGAACAACACCGAGTAAGCGCCCATCTGGAAGGTAAACCTTCAAGCCTGTTACGTCTGTTAAACTGCGTTGGCCTTTACCCATTTGTCGCCCTCCTGTGTTGGGGGAAGAAGAACAAGGACATCAAACAAACGCTTGATTTCACTTGCCGCGGTTAAGGTTTGCCTTCAGGGAAGGACGCAACTTTTCTGCACCCTTACCCTTGTTGAAGAGACCACGTCCACGCTTTCCAGCGGATGTCTTACCACGGTAAGCACGGCCACGGTGGCTCATGTTACCATTTGCTTGACAGAAGACGCCGAGTTGCTTATCGTTGATGATAGCAGGGTGGTGTGTATCGATCATGATGACTTCGAAGAACTTGTGCTTTCCATCTTCGCCAACCCAGTATGAGTTGAGAACTTCGAGGTTCGGGAAATGGCGTCCAACACGTTCCTCAGCGATTCGCTGTGTGTTCTTTGCCATTGTGATTTTGGAGATACCAGCCTTAGATGGTTTACGCTTCATGTGAATCTTACCCTTGCGTAGACCACCACGTCGAACACGAGTTCGGATGAGAACTACTCCTTGCTTGACTTTGTAACCACTGTCTCTTATACACATCTCCGAGCCCACGAGACCGTACTAGATCTCGTATGCCGTCTTCTGCTTGAAAAA
>CAXDRT010000156.1:0-4020 GCA_963991835.1 uncultured euryarchaeote | reverse complement strand
AAATCCAACCATTGAGTGAAGAGTTCCCGGATTTGAAAACGACGCAGATATTGTACAGGTATCGTTCTCATTTCCAGATTCAACGGCCCATATTGATATTGACAATGCAGCACCACGAATCAAATACGCATCTGACCGTATAGAGACTCCTTTGCATTCCAACGAAGGAATATCATCATGCGAATGGACAACTGCAAAAGTGGTTATTTTTGAAGATGTTTTCATAATGGATTCCTTTGTGTGTTTCAAAGCCTCGACAGCATCAATCCATGGTTTCTCAGATTGACTGATTGTGCTTAAATTAACAAGTCCTCCACGACAAAGATAACCAATTGGACTTGTTACAAGACGTGACCTAGGATGGAATCCAACACCAGCAGTATCGTCAGTAGAATAATTGAGAGAGATCGCTCCTGGCCCTTCAATACAGCCTTCAAACAGACTTTGGGCACCACCGTAACCAAACAGAGAAAGGTACTCTGATTTAGGTGGCAAAGTGATGACCTTTTTCTCTGAAGGAAGAACATCAACATCCAACAAAGGCATACCTGCATCATCCCATGTTGCAATACGCATACCTTGATCGCCGTGATATTGAAGACTCAAATTCCGATCATCATGTTGATGTAATTTCACAACGATGGTTTGACCTGAAAATACCCTCAACCCATTCGTATTCATTTTTTGAGACATTTGATTGAGATAGGCAGCTTCCCGAATCGCTGTTGGATTTGTATTCACGGTTCTACTTCGTCGAGAATCCTTTTCTCGAACGCCTCCACGTAGTGAATGCAATTGTTTTGTTGAACGAACTGAAGGAGGTATTACCCGAACTGCTTCTTGAGCATCTTTTATCTTCAATACAGTTGTATGCCCAACTGGTTTCTTATCGACGATTGATTCACCACGCATTTGTACAGAATTGACAACTTTAGGAGGTGTAAATTCAATGACTTCATCGATTTTATCATCGATGATATCGACTCGGACAATCTTTTCTGATTGATCACGTACCCCTGCAAGAGAAACTGTTCTCGGTTCAGCCCGCATTCGTCGAATACGATTGAGGGTGATTGGTTTATTGCTCACAAAACATCCCTCCTGAAACTGCCCTTCTTCTCGACTTCTGTCTTGAACGCACGGGCATTAACGCTTACTTTTTCATCAGTTATGATTGATTCGATAAGGGCCATAGGTGATTTCGATAGGTCAAGAGTGATTGTATTCAAGTCGTCTATCATTGAAACAAGAGCTGTTTCATCTTCTTGAAGAGGAAGATGCATCTTCATTTCACATGGTTCTATATTTCCTTCAAAGGCGATGCATTGGCCTCCATCTTCAAAGGTTGTCGTTGCTTTCATCAATCCTCCATTGATGAAGAATTTGGAACCAACTGTGGAAGTCTTTCCTTCAGTTGACCATGTTGATGAAGCGAATCCACCGAGGGTTGGAATGAAATCCATTCCATCAATCGCTCCCGCAAGTTCTGAATTCGTATCAAGATTAAACAAACGTATTGTTGTGACTGGCGTTATTGCTTTTTTACTGACAGGGAATAAGACCACATTGTCGACAGATTTGATTACTCCACTTGGAGATCTTCCGTTATCGTAATCGGAACCCAAAAAGATTGATTTCATGCTTGGGAATTTACTGAGCAACGATAATGAAAACTCAGGACCAACTAAGTATGGATTGATGTCAGAACCCATGTTTGATTCATCTTGCTCTTTGGAACGAATGATTCCTTCAACGACAGTGGTTGTATGAGCCTCTTCAGAGTTGAGCCATGAAGACACAGCCATCGGAGATCCTGATGATAATTGTCGAATGTGTTTGTGTAAGAATTCACGTACTGTCAATTCTGATGGTGGACTGTCGTTGTTGCCAAATTTCACCTTGAATTTTACAAAGAGGACTTCCAATTGTGCAATACCATGCATTCTTGGACCTTCAATATGTAAATCTGCACCGATACCTGCCTTCAGTCTTCCAACCTTAATGCTGAGATTGATGTAGATATCAAATTCATAATGGAATGGATCGAACTGTACAAGAGCATCCATTCCTGCTACGAAAGAAGCCTTGATTTTCCCTTTCTTGAACGATGCATCCAATCGTCCACCGAGCATAACAGCACGGCTACAGAGCGTGAAATACACGCCTCCTTTCACTGTCAATGTTGATGTTGGCTTCCAGTTAAACCCTAATCGTGGAACAACTGGATAGTAATCAGGGACGTTGAAGTTCGGATGGTATCCTCCTAAGCTGATAACAAATTCTCCAGTATTGAACCAGGTAACAAGAGCGAAACCACCCGTTAGTCGGCATGTCTCATCAAAGAGGTAGGAATCGTCAGTAAGTTGAGCTTGTACCCATAGAACGTTCTCTCCACTGTCATAGTATGCAAGTATTGCAAGTTCAATGTGAGCAATACGTATGGATGGTTTTGGAAGGTCCATTGTAGACAGACCAAGTAAACCAATCGTGAAGTCATCACCAAATCGAGCAAAGAGAACTGCTCGAGTTTCCATTATTTCGACGGTCTTGAACTTCAAACCAAGTGCAAACCAGAATGATCCGTACTTGACTGGGAATTGCGGCTTAATGCTTGCCAACGCATCCATCGGATCGGAGAAACCACCGAGTGATTCAATGAGTAAGTGATTCTCTACTTCATCAATACTCGGCAAAGTAAGATCTCGATTCAGACCCAATCCACCAACTAATCCATTGATGAAGAAGAACGGAGGTCCACCCAGAGGCATATCCAAAGCTGCAATAATGAAACACGATACAAAGCCCGTTCCATCGCCTTTAGGAACACGTGCAAACGCTCCTATTGCCGAGATACCAAAGGCAGGCGTAATAATGCTGCATAGACCCTGATATTCGACATAAGGAATAGCCCATTCAGCATCAACTTCTGCACCATCAACCCAGGCTTTGGCACCACTTGGGAAAGTTCTGGTCGCATTCTCAACGTTGTTCATTGGATCTTGGAAATACGCAAAATCCTCTTGTTTTGCTAATGCTCCAGCAATCTTGAGCTTTCCTTTGTCCATTTTTATTGCAAGCCCCTTTAATTCGAAGCCCCAATCATGGAAAGCAAATGGTTTGAGGATTGGTATGTTCACTCCAAGATCATCACAGGCAGCATAGAATCCAGAAATCTCTGCATTCGCATCCAAGAGAATCGAGAGACGGTGTGGATTTTCGAAACTCGGATCCTCTTCATACCTGACGCCAACTTCTGAAACGTTGACAGGTCCGAACTGCTTATTGATTGGGAACCAGAACTCAGTACCTCCACGTATTGAGACATCCATATCATCGCCATTGTATTTGGAAACTGCAATATCAAAAATAGGTTTGACAGCATCCTTGCCATCCTCACCACCCGATAACAATCCCTTGGCCATTCCATTGCCTCCATCAGAATCGCCTCCACCTAATTCAATACCAAAGTCATCCAAAACCAATTGGCCACCAAATTCAACAGAACTTGTTGGATGAATATCAACATCAACACAGAATGCCATTTCGACTTGATTAAGCAACAACATCTTTTCCAAGAGAGGTTTACCATCTCCTCTATAGAGACGGAAACCTAGACCTCCCAATTCGATAGAAAGATTGGGAGTGATTGGATTTGCATCGTCTTTTACCCAATTAGCAAAGTAGAATGCCACTCCAGTGTGATAGACTTTTTCTGACCCTGGATTCTTTGCATTTACCCATGTGTTAGGATCTTGAGTGAAAAGTTGCAGCCTGAGATTACCCATTTCAATTTCGGGAGGTTCTTCAAATTCGATTGCTAAACCAAAACTACCATTATTGTCTGAAGGATTACTGTCCACGAGTTTGATTGTAAATCTGAAATCACCCTCTGTCTTTTGATAGATTGGGAGCTCTCCATCTTCGCCAATGCTCAATTCAATTAACCTGAAAACAGCATCAAGAATTTGACTTAACGGGTCACTCTTCCAATCATCAACAACCAATTGCACATCTCTGAAA
>CAXDRT010000155.1:0-4074 GCA_963991835.1 uncultured euryarchaeote | reverse complement strand
AGAGACAGGTGTTGGCTCAACCACAGGCTCAATCTGAACAGGCTCTTTTGGCTCTTCAGCAGGCGCCTCTACTTCTGACGGAAGCCCCTCGAATGGTGCTGTCACTTCGTACACATCACCTTGAATTCCGCCATGGAGATTGTTATCGCCATCGACATATGCAACCAATTTATTATCTAGGACACGAAGTTGGATGTCGTCATTATTGGATAGATTACGGCACCATGCAAGCAACCGCTTCCCATCAATTCTTTCCCCAACAATAGGCCATGAACGTACCATAGAGAGCCCGATTTGTGAACCAAAGCCAGCTGCAAAACGCATTCCATATTTCAAATCGGAGTAATCTCCTCCCTTTGAAAGATTGAGATTGCCAAGTTCTTCATCCAGAACTTTGTGATTCGCAATAGGAGGTATTCTCTTATTCATCAGCCCATAGAACATACTTGCATCTTCAATTCCTACACCCATAGGGTGCCCAGTGAATCCTTTCGTGTTAGCAATGACCATTTCATCCGTACTATCACCAAACGTCTTTCGAAGTGCACGCACTTCACTTTGAGCACTGCCTCCACGGGCAGGAGTGTATGTTTCATGTGAATAGAAGACCAATTCCTTTGCAATTTGGTGACGGTTTAGGCCCCACTTCTGTTCCATTTCTCCAACAAAGGAATCGACAGTCTCTGCCACGTGTTCAACATCGAGACGGGTTCCATGATATGCAGAGTTCGCTGTCTTTGCACCAAGTAATTCGGCGATTGGTTGAACGCCTCGTTGTTCCGCCTCGCTCTTTCTTTCGACAACAAATGCAGCTGCACCCATACCGAGAACCAGGCCATTTCGACGCTTGTCGAATGGTAATGCAGCATCTTCCACAACATTGCTTGTTGATGCTGCTCCAGAGGCTGCAAATCCACTTCCTATCCATTCCCATAAGTCGTCACCTGTCACATCATCAGCAGAAAGAATCACAACACGATCAACACGATCGTTCGCAAGCCAGTCTTCTGCTATTTGGAAAGCACCAGTTGCGGAAGCACAAGCGAGGTTGATTGTTGTTGTAGGGCCGCGAATACCTGTATATTGGGCAAATTGTGAATGACCCATGGTCAAAATTTGGAAAAGATACCTTCGATCAAACTTACCCTCACCATCATCGCCATCTGACTTCGCATGCTTCATAGCCATCTGCATTCCAGAGAAACATGAGGCAAAGACGATTCCTGTTCTGTCTCTATGAATTGAAGGGACTTGCCAGTTGCGTATTAATCGGAGACCACCTTTGCCAATTTGTTCCTCTGGAGTAAGTGGAATTCCTGCATCACGTAGAGCAAGAAGACCTGCTCCCATAGCAAGTTGAGTGGTGATATCCCACGCCAATACAAGTTTTGGATCGACACCAAATTCTTCTGCTAAATCGAAGGCTCCTTTGACACCTGCAAGTTGTGGGATGTCGCCAAATACCTTTGCTTGCTCCATGTTTACAGAACCATCTCTGCCTTTTATCAGGCGTGTAATATTCTTGTCGAGGAGGCGTTGCTTGTACTCATCTGAGACTTCTTGAATGCAGGTTTCTCCACGCACTAAGCGTTCGAAAACATCCTCGTCGAAGACCTTCTCTCCACCTGGAAGACCAAGAGAGATACCTGAAACAACATATGGATCGGAACGTCGTTGCATCAATGGATCATGAACTGCTACAGATTGGACTTGAGTACTCGTTTGCGTAGAGGTTAGCTGCACTTGAGGAGCCCACCCGTGAGGTGTTTCACGAACCCAACGTTCCAGATCTGCTACTGTTTCAGCACTTGAAACATCGACTTCAGAATCTGTTTTAGCTTCATTTCGTATTCCTGCGATAATGGTTTGAATAGAGGATTCTGAAAGGCCAAGCCCCGTCCTTAAATTGACCATTCCTTGGCAAAACATTGCTGGATAGCCGCAATGCGATGCGATTCGATCGCCAATGTAATCAGCAACTGTTGTTTCTTTGACAACTTGAACTGTGGTCGAAGCAGGAGCGGATATAGTCGGCATAGCACCGCCTTTTGATGGAAGAGGGCGTGCACGGATTCGAAGGTCTTCTTGACTGGAACGAACTGGAACTTCCATCGCAGAATGAGCTTCGATAGGTCCTGCTCTGAAAGCTTCTGAGAACACAGATGAGTTGGCTTCGATATGCTTAGGCGGACGTCCTGCTACGGCGAGAGCGCCTATTGCAGTAAGGAACGATGCTATACCTCCTTGCTTGGGGTGATTTGTCATCACAGCGAGATGAGGTTGATCCTCAAGAATTTGAGAGGCAAACATTGTCAATGCTCTCTTCGGTCCAACCTCAACAAAGATACGAGCACCTGAGGCATACATCGTCTGAATTTGGCTTGTCCATTCTACGGAGGAAGCCATCTGTGGAGCGAGTTTTGCCAAAATTCCTTCCTTGGCATCAGGCCCTTCAGTAGGATAAAAGGTTCCATCAACGTTTGCAGTGATTGGAATTTTAGGCCAATTAATTTCAAGAGAAGACAGGAATCTACGCAGTGGCTCATTCGCTGGAGCAACGATGCTTGAGTGGAAAGCATGGCTTGTTGCTAATGGAACGCAGTTGAATCCTTCTTCTTCAAAAATCTTCATGACATCTCGAACAGCATCCGTAGCACCTGCAATAACTGTCATTTTTGGAGAATTTTTGTTTGCTGCTATAACATATCCATCCGAAGATGAAAGAATACGATCAACGTCTTCGTATGGAGCAGTGACGCTTGCCATCAAGCCCTTGTCATCAATTTCAACAGAACCCATTTCGGTTCCGCGAGCAGCAGCAGCCCGTAGTGCTCCATCCATGTTGAGAATTCCAGATGCCATGAGAGCAGCATATTCCCCTAATGAGTGGCCTGCAACCATATCTGGATGATGGCCATACGCATTCAAAGCGTGCTCTATGGCCAAATCTGCAGTCAACATTGCAGGTTGTGTGTATTCAGTTTGCTTGAGTTTATGCTCAGCCGCTATTCGTTCTTCCTTTTCCAGACCTTCCCTCAGAACGAATGACGAGAGTGTTTCTCCATCGAGAACCTCGACCATTGTTGAATCTGAAGCTTCCCAGACGTCTTGTACAGGCCCATATCGATTGAAAAGATCGGTTGTCATTCCAACATATTGAGAACCTTGACCAGGATACATGTGAGCAATTTTCGCATCACTTGGAAGGCTTGCTTCGTCACTTACAAGAATTCCCTGTGCTTGCAAGAAGCCCCATTTGGCTTTGTCCGAAAGGGAGCTCAAGGCAAGGGCCTTTCTCTTGTCAAACTCAGTCCAAGATGTAGCGACAAGTGCCATGCGACAGGGAGCATTTGCATCGAAGTTGGAACTCGCATCTTGCAATGCCATTGAAAGACGCAATCCACGAGGATCAGAATCAAACAGTGTTCCCTCAAATTGCACTGTGGAAAGTGATACAGATAGTTCATCGATAGAATCGCCTGAAAGAAGAAGGACACCACCTTCGATAGATTTCAATGCTTCATGCGTCAAGGTAGGGTTGGCGCTTGCATCGAGGATTGATGGTGCTGAAACAGAAGATGAACGAGCATATGATTGCCATCGTGCGTTCCAATCTTGAGCCATTTCTTGATGATATGAAGGCTCGTATCCCTCAAGTGCGATGTGGAAATTTGTTCCTCCGAATCCGAATGCTGAGACACCTGCTCTACGAGGATGATTACTTGGTGAAGGCCATTCTCTTGCTTGTGTGGGGACAAAGAAGGGGATGTTTGGCCAATCGACTGTTGGATTTGGCGTTTCAAATCCAGCAGAAGGTGGGATAGTACGATGATGAAGTGCCATAACCGATTTTATGATACCAGCGATTCCTGCAGCAGCTTTGAGATGGCCGATCTGAGATTTGATTGAGCCAACTGCAACATTATCTCCTGATTCGGCATCTGTCCATAGGCGAGTAAGTGTGGAAAGTTCAGTCGCGTCACCGACCTTCGTTGAAGTCCCGTGGGCTTCAACTAATTCTACTGAGGAAGCGGGATATCCTGCTTGGTTGTAAGCACGAGCTATGGCTTGAAT
>CAXDRT010000154.1:0-4115 GCA_963991835.1 uncultured euryarchaeote | reverse complement strand
GTATCTGTCCACGATGTTCCATCATAATGCATGTAGATGACTTTTCCAGAACCGGAAGACGCTGTATACGCAACATGGAGTTCGTCGTTATCATCAATGACCATGTGAATGTCCCAACAATATGTGCCGCCACAAGTGTTGATACCACTCGAAATCCAACCGGTTCCGTCATTAACACTGTGACGGATTTGGTAACTTTCATCCTTAATTTGCACGACGTGGATGTGGCCATTTGAATCGACGCCAACGGCATTGTATCGGCCGGCTTGATCAGAATAATCCATGGTCGTCTCCACCCATTGATGGTTGATTCCATCGTCGGTTAGGTTGGAGAAAGAGAGGTCAGAAAAACCACTTCCTGTGATGGTAATTTCTTCACCGCCGGTCGTCCAGCCATTCGATGGAGAGACAACCCAGCCGGATGTATCAGTTGAGGATTTTGAATCGCTCTGAGATATTTCATCGACCACTGGAAGAGTCGATTCATGACTGGAATCGAAGAAAAGTCCGGTCGACGTGCTGAGACAAAACATTAACACAAGAAGAAACGCTTTACTCCGCATAATTATTGCTAAGCGAAGGATGTTATAATCCTCATTGTAACAATTGTGTTACAGGAAAAAACAAATACAGCCGACTAACAAAAGAAATTATGCAACAAAAGTGCAACCCAACCTATGGCCGAGTGGATGAATTGTTATCGCTCTTGACCAAATCAAAGTCCTTGCACACGTTGATGATTTTAGACAGGAAAAAGAATCCAGCTCGATTTTCTGAATTAAAGAAACTCGTTGATTCGTCTTCGACTACCGTTGCACGACGGTTGAACGAACTTGAGACTCATGGCCTTGTTTCTCGAACGCAAACACCGAACTCAGAACATGGATTTGAATATTCAATTACTGAGGATGCAAAATCACTCAGCCCCATACTGCAATCGCTGTTTGAATGGGTCGACGAACGTAGTTTCCTCCCATCCGAATGAATTTGAATTAAGATATTCTTGAACGGGAGATAGGAAGTTCGGAAGGCTACGATTCGCCGAAATGCAAGGAAAAAAGCAAGTTATCAAATATCAGCAATAGAAGTAAACGCTATGTCAAACCACGACGATGTATTTGATAGGATTCAATCCTTACTCGAGGATGAAGACGATTGGGTATCTGCCATGTCAACAGTTGTCTGTGAATTACACAACTCTTTCGAACATTTTCACTGGACTGGATTTTATCGAACCGTTGAGCCGAATCTATTGAAAATCGGACCATACCAAGGTGGACACGGCTGTTTAGCCATTCCTTTTGACAAGGGCATATGTGGCGCTGCTGCTAGAACTGGAAAAACACAAGACGTGCCGGATGTTCATGAAAGAATTGAACATATTGCGTGCAGTTCCAGTACACTAAGCGAAGTCGTTGTTCCAATAAAGAGTTCAAACGGTCAAGTCGTTGCAGTCCTCGACCTCGATTCAGACTTACCCGCAGCTTTTTCGACCTCAGACATCTCGTTTACCGAACACCTTTGCCAATACTTGGGTGCTAAATATTTCTAGAGAGCAAGGTGTTTCAATGACGAGTTACGGCGTTGATTCGAAGGATATTAACCCACCAATAAATGATGATAAATCAAATCATAGATTATCAATTTGGTATCATCCAATATTCACCAGTGGAATTCATCCTGATGCAAGATTTCCTCGTGATCGATATACCAAATTGGTTGACAAACTCAATACCCCTGAATATTCTCGTAAATTTATCATTAAGCAACCAACAGAAGCATCACGAAGCGAACTCATCACAGCACACGATCCACACTATGTTGATAATTTTCTAAATCAAAACTTGACTGAGAAGGAAATTCGACGAATCGGTTTAACTCCATGGACATCACAAATAATTCCACGAACACTGCTTTTGATGGGTGGGGCTATTGCGGCTTTAGAACACGTAATGGAAAACGGGGGTATTGCAGGCAACATGGCAGGAGGTACCCACCATGCACACTACGATTTTGGCTCTGGATATTGTATATTCAATGACCTTGCTGTATGCTCTTTAATGGCATTAAGCAAGTATCAGTTGAAGAAAATTGTTGTAATAGATTTGGATGTACACCAAGGAGACGGCACTGCAACTATTTTGCAAAATGTTGACGAGGTGTTGACAATTTCAGTACACTGCAAACAAAACTTTCCGTTTCGCAAGTCAGAAAGTGATTATGACCTCGAACTGCCTGCAGATTCAGGTGATGAGGAAATTCTGGCCATGGTTGCCAAAGCGTTAGATATCGCCAAGCAATTCAACCCTGAGCTCATACTTTTCCAAGCTGGTGTCGATGGATTAGCCACCGATGCTCTTGGCAAATTGAACATTTCTCGCCAAGCAATGAGCAAGAGAAACGAGATGGTTTTCGACCTCGCAGTTGAACGGTTGATTCCGACACTCGTTTTCATGGGAGGTGGTTACTCAGATCCAATTGGTCATACCATCGATGCGTTTGCTGATTTGTTTCTCAGTGCATCCCGTGCAAATAATCAATTTCTCAGCAAAATTGATTCAGAAGTCTCAGATTCAATTAATTGATTTATGAGCAGAGTGGTGAAATGAACTACAATTCTTCTCCATACCAGCAATAAGTGAGTATTTCATCCTGAACCACTACTTTGGCGTTTTTCCAGACTACAAGTTGATACTCAATGCCGTATCGTTCTCCACATTTACGGAGGTATTCTTCAAAACGTTCGGCGTTTCCTGTATGGATGTAGTTGGGCATGGAAGTTCTATCGCATGCCGGAAAATAACCTTTGGCGACCAGTAGTAAAGGCTCAGGCTCTCCTTGATAACAAAGAATTAGCCAACAAGAATTGATAAATGAATCGAATAAGTAAACAGATGAATCATAGGCTCTGTTTGCTGTCTCTCTACTTAATACATCTCAGATAGGATTGTTTTTTACAACCCGATATCAGGTGAGATAGTTTGCAGATAACATGGTATTTATTGCTCGTACTGGGAAACTATCTGCATTTACCATGGTATTTATTTGAAACTGAAATTTGTGAACATCACCTTTCTCACACTGAAAAAAAATCCAGTCGAAGTAAGATTAATGAAAGTAGGGCCATCGGGGGTAAGCATGGATGAAGTTGAGGACAATGAAGAAGCCCTAGTGATTGAAAGTTATGAGGCCTTTATCAAGATCAAGGAAGAGCCAGACCCTGGTACTTGGCCTGCCATATTCAGTTTGGTATTCATCCTTATCATTCCAATTTTTACATTCGATTTCGAAGACTTCTTCTATGGTGGTGATAATTCGTTATGTTGCGGAAGTGTCTCTATTGGATTCGCACTTTTCGGCTTGGCTGCAATTCTAAGTCAAGCACAATGGAGCAGATACAGGAAAGCAACACAAAATTTAGCTAATGTAGCGGGCATACCGAAAAAAATAGCTTATCCAGTTTTCAGTTTGCAAGCAGCTGATAAGAGAATAAATTCCCTCGTTTTGCAAAAATATCCCTTCTTGTCTGAATCAAGAGAAAACTCAAACAAATCAAAGCCTCGAAAGATTGTTCTTTCGCAACGTGAAGAAGAGTGATTCACAAGGACTGCATGAACTGAATCTCAGATAAGAGATGCTCGTACCGGGATACTATCTGCAAATACCATGGTATTGGACCTAAGTGGTTGAACAAGATGTATCTAATGCCTAGCAATGAATAATAGCATCCATGACTGAGACAGGGACATGAAGGACACAGAGACAGTAGAACAGGGAACTCCAACGATTTGGTTGAGAGTTTTGGGTTCCATCATTCTGGTTACAGGATTCTGGATGTTGCTAAACCCTGATCCATTGTTGGAGATAGCCTTCGATAGTTTTGGAGGGCAATCCATCGGCCCATTGATCTTTCTCGTTCTACCCCCCATTTTGGCGCTCCCAATCTTACCGATTTATTTTGGCACTCATTACCTATTTTTTCCTAAAAAAAGATTCTTTTTCCAAAAACGCTAGATTAAAATCATGTTCCGTAAGAAAAGTGCTCGTACCGGGATTTGAACCCGGGTCGAAGGAATGAGAGTCCTTCATGATGGGCCACTACACTATACGAGCAT
>CAXDRT010000153.1:0-4238 GCA_963991835.1 uncultured euryarchaeote | reverse complement strand
ACTCATGGGATTGGGCCAAACCCCAATCAGAAATTAATCTTGTAGAAGTGGATGTGTTGTCTGAAGAAATGTTTGACGCTGAGAAGGATTCGACTGTAGTCATAGATCTAAAAAGCGGAACAAAAAAGATGAGCATAGAGATGGTAGAATATGCCCAACGTCGTTTCGATAACCCGCAATACATTATGGCGAACATTGGGTCTTGCATTGCATTATCACATGGCGTTGTTGTACCAACTCAGCATTTATCTCTCAATGAGATGGTTTGGCTTTCATCTGGTTTTGTTATTGACACTGATTACAAACCTGATGCTGATTTTGCAAAACAATCTGAGGAATTCTTCGAGTATAAAATAAAGATGGATTGGAATAATGAGCAAAGAGTTTCCTTTGAAAGAAGGTATTTACAACGAATAGGGAAGGTATTTAAAAACGATGAATCGGATGGTAAAATCTTCTCAAAATATCTTGAAGAATTTACTTCAGCTATTCTGTGTAATAAGGAAGAAATCGTTGAATCTTGTGGCGGTGTACGTTTTATCTATCCAAAGCGGATAGAAATTTGCTTAAGTCGAGCAGAGTGGGTTATCTTTAATCAAAAAGGACGGGATGAATTCTCTATTCAACATGAAGTGGAACTCAGAGAGTTTTTCGAATCAAAGGTAAGCAATAATAAAGCCATTATCGATTACGTTCGAAAGAAACTTCATACAATGGAAATCGATACTTTAGCACTCACAAAAGATGGATTGATGATCGGTGTCGAATGTAAATATGGCCGATACACTGAAATCGATGTTGATCGAATTTATGCCATCTGTTCAAGACTATCTCCTCGATTTCATCCATTGCTTGTTAATTCGAAAACAAAGAGCAATAATGAGCGTAATGTCTTGGAACTTCCCTTCCCCTTTCTTACTGAACGCCTCAGCAGAATTCTACTCAATACTGGAGAATACAAGATACCTGGAAGTGAAGGTAAAAACGATTCATCAAAATCAAGCATTGAACACGTGAAGGATGAGTTCATGGGCCAAAAAGAACAATTGGAATTGGAACTTGATGAATGTACTGAGATGATTACTGACCTTCTCTTATTGGTGAAGGAGCATCCAATAACGTGGCCAGAATTCTACGTACTTCTTCAAGAAAACGGAGTAAAAACGAATGGACTCTTCAGATTCCTAAGCAAAGAATTGGCTTCATCAATGGGCTTCAAAACACAAAACAATCCATCGAAGCATGGGTCCGACTGGATATGTTGGATTTGACTTAGATTTCAATTGTGTAAATTTTGACAGATAATCCCTCATTCAAGATGCTCTCCTAAACAGAGCAAGCCGAGTGAGGAGAACAAAATGTCAAGAACATATCGTAATACGCCTACTAAAAATGTAGGTCAAAAGAAGCAACGTGAACCTAAAAAGAACAAGAAGAACTGGAAAATTTTCCAAGATGAAGCCAGGAATCTCATCGCAATCAAGATCCAGACAGGGGTGTTGATTTGATCAGTGAAATCATGTTCCCAAAAATTTGGTCCCCGAGTTTGGTTGAAATCATCAAACAGGAACAAAAGAAAAGGGAAGATTGTAGGGACAAGCTCACCAAAAAAGCTGAGTTGCTACTCAAAAAAAGGTTGACGCGAATAATGAGAGTTCATCGGTTTGATTTAGCTGTACAGCGTGCAGCTATAGTCGGCGAAAATTTTGTTGAAGTCTCTTTGAAAAAATCATATCAGCATACGTCAGATCTTGCGTCTCCATACATTGAACTACGCAGTAAAAAATATCAGATTACCGTATCAATCTCGCACAACCAATTCATTGAAGCCTTGGAATTTTCATTGTTCGAAGAAGAGAACATTAACGGGACAGTCTCGCTCGTTAAACAGGACAATTCACACGAATCTGTAATTTCAAGCGTTTTCATTCAATGGGAAGACCTTCAGCCAAAACCGATAACCCTTGATTTCATCTGGGATTCCGAATTAGAGCTTTCCGATGTTGATGCATCTGAAACCTTCACTGATCTATTCAAGCGTAAGGGGTTCTTACCTCGAGATGGAACGCGTTTGGTTATCAAATGCGGTAGGCAAACCATTAGGACAAATCAAAAGGTAAAACCATTCTTTGGAAGGACAGTAACCATCCGTCCTCAAAACTACCGCGAAAATGAGGAGTTTGTTCTCTAAGTGTAAATTCTGACGCAAATATTCTAATTCAACGAGAAGATAAGGTGAGAGAGATGACGGAAAAAAGGATTACTATTAGGATGGCTTATACATTGTTTCATGATGATGAAATGTGCTTCGAGGCAATGCCGAATCAAACACTTATTGAAGTATTTAAATCACACATCAAGATACGCGATGGAACCACGTTTGAAATCTTCGATCATCTTGGGAATGTCATCTCAAAAAATATTGCCAACGATTATGTAAATCAATTAGTCTACTTCAGCCCAATAAAGATATATGCCTGCGGAATTCCTCGAGATCGACTAAAAGAACTGAAAATTGAGTATCCTTCGCTTCGTCCAGTAAAGCAACATCTATCCCGTCGAGAAGCTCAGATGTTCAAGGTTAGATTTCCATCGGAAAACCGAACAAGGAGCGGTTTTTGGGAAATAGTAATTTATTGTCCGAATGCATCTTCATCTCTTATGCATGCATATGTCTTGAATTTTAATGAAATCATACGTCAACCCAGCGTATCACTTTTCGCGAAACCTCCGTCAACCAGTTACGGACAAGGTTCAGGGAATGGTACGATTCCTGGGTCTAAGCGTAAGGCTCGATGGGTTTGCCATGGAAACATCTTGCCCCATCTAAACCAGTTGGGTTCAGATCCTATTATTCGCGTAGGCGCCTATCTTAATCATATTCAAAATCTGTTGAATCAGTAATAAGGGTGATAAAATGAATAACGGAATAGATCTTAATGCCATACCTGGAGAACGAGCTTCTAAGGGAAGTAAGGTTCGACATAAACCTCTTGTTAAAAACTCAAAGAATCAAATGCTGGGTAATGAGTATGTTGAAGTTAAACCGCTTCGTCATAATAAAAGAAATCTAAATCTCTACCAGAAACCTCGAGTTCACGTCCCTGCTTATCACAATCTACAAGTTCCCTTCGATAGATATGGTGGAGCAGACGACAGGTATGTAGGTGAGAAGAATCCACCTGGCAGATTTTTCTCCTTCGTTTGTTCTATGTTCCTTTACGCTTCTATTATTGCTGTGGTATATGGGGTTGTTCTCTTGCTAATAGATCCATTGTTTTCGTTCATTTCTACGGCCCTTTCCTTTTTTTGGGAGGTTCTAAAAATTATTTTTTGGATATGGATCGTCGGTCTTGTCCTGTCTCTGTTTATGGAATGAACTAGAGTGTAAATATTGACACAAAAAGAACAGCAGAAACTGCAGTAATAATCACAACACGCACAGAGATGAATACTATGATGAACACGATGATACCCCTGACAATCGCAAATACGCTCGATCAAACCAACAAGCAACGCATTGAAGCGAAAGCTTCTCAATCGTTGAAAGCCGTTATCCAAGAACAGAAACTTGCACCAGCAGGACAGTTTGACGTGTACGATCAATCGGGCAAGGTCATTTCCAATGACAACGCTGCCCAACATCGAGACAGCACAGTATACGTTGGTGTTGCCAGGGTTGCAGGTGGAGCGCCAGAAATTGGTTTTGATCTTGATGATGATGATGATGATGGTTGGGATTTAGATGCAGACGATGATTTGGTTAAACCGAGGGAAGTTATCTTCATTTTACAGGATGAGCAAAGAATACCTGCTCAACCTAATGACGGTGAATTACTTATCCAAACATATGAGCGAGTTGTAGGACGACCAAGAGATAACTCACCTATGGAAATCAGTGATGGTGAAGGAAATATTGTTAGTAGCAGATTGAGCAAAGATATGATTGGACGATCATTTAGGGTACATCTTCGTGCATTCGAAGGTGGAGGATGGTTGACGGGCAAGAAAACCGCATCACATGGATCTAACTTGAATAGGAATCCTCTCCCGTTCCCTGCAAAGGTGCCAAAGGAGATTATTGAACAAACCACTGCTTTTACTCAACCTAGAGGCAGACTCGAGATGGGTGGACTTCTCATCGGACACGTAGATCATGAGGGAAACAACGTAGTTATCTGTGGTTTCTTCCCTCGCCAGGATCAAGCCTCCTCTGGATATTGTGAATTTCATGGTTA
>CAXDRT010000152.1:0-4260 GCA_963991835.1 uncultured euryarchaeote | reverse complement strand
ATTTAGGAGCACTCAGAGCACTAGCAACAAGTGGAATCCAAAAAGGACACATGAGACTTCACGCTCGAAATATGGCTGTCAGTGCAGGGGCAGAGGGCGATGAAATAGAAGATGTTGCAAAGTTATTGATCGAGCATGAGGGGCCAATTACCCAAACAAAGGTCTCAGAAATCTTAGAAGCATATCGTGCTTAATCACTCTTCTTCCAATGGCAACGTGGCTTGAATAAGGCCATCTTCACCGACTTCTTGTAATGCATCAACTTCTTGCATCCCATCAAAGAGTCCTGCGTCAGTGACTTGTTCTCTGAACCATTTTCTTACCTTTCTTAGGTCTGTATGAGGACATCCAAACGCTTCTGAAAAACGGCGAGTCGTCGTTAAACGACGGGTATTTCCTTCCTTTCTTCTTTGAATCATTCCAAATTGAGCAAGTTCACGTACGTAATCGTACGCTTTTTGGCCAAGTAATTCAACGAGACGAGATTGATGCATCGGTTGATGATATGCAATCAATGCAGCTGCTTTGAGTAACTTCTTGGGCATATCAGTCTTCGTACTCGCAGGAAGGTGTTGTGTAACCTCATTACGAACCTCCATAGCCCATTTACCACCAATTTCGACAAGACGTAGTGCTCCACCTCTTCTCCGCTTCATAGTCGCCTGGAGATTACCCAAGGATTCTGTAATCTCATCCTGCTCATATCCAAGAGACTCCGAAAGTTCAGAGACTGACATCGACTTACCTGATCCAAACAATGTGGCTTCTAGGAGGGTTTCTAATGCTAATTCTGTCATGTCATCTCCTCATTCGACAAGCCAATCTAAATCCTGATTGATTTTGTTTTCTTCTTGTTGAGCTTCTTTCTCTTTCTTCAGGCGTCGCTTCTCTTCTGCTTCACGTGCTTTCTCCGCTCTCACCTGTAATCGTTCAGCATGAAGCACTGAACCGGTTTTAGCTTCTTCACGATTTGTCAATGAAACTTCATCCTCTTTCTGGCTCGCCTCAATTACGTCAACAAAATTGGTTAACTTTGGCCAAAGATCTTCAATCATTATGACATCAGTGATGTCATTCCCTTGGGTAATGGAAGCGATTCCTTTGTGAGTCAAGAATAAGCCTGCAATAAAGGAACTCACTTTCGCATCTTTTTCATATCCTTCAGGAATGACTCCGAACGTTTTCTCTAAGATTGGCCTTAGCGAATTCATTACTTCCGAGAGTGGAACATTATTCGTTTCTAATGCTTGAGTTGTTTGACGAAGTGCTGTCCAACACCGTTCAATATCGCCGTCTAAATCTTCATTGTGCATTCTTCCTCCGACATTTGAAAGCATGTCTTCTAATTCCACAGCATGGGCTGCTCTGTTTTCCTCACGTTGTTTAATTGCATCAGCATCATCTGCTGCATCTTTTAGAGCTGAAAGAAGTTCACCCAATGTAACAGGTCGACCTTCATCGCGACGTACACGCTCATCGAAAAGACCAGCAAGGACATCATCAGCATCTCCTTGCAGAACAGTGTTTGTGAAGTGGAATTCATGGTCGTCATATTCGGCCTCCCAGCCAAAATCAAAGTCTGCGCCCCAATCATCATCTTGATCTTGATATTGCACGCGGTCAAACAAAAGGGCGGCTTGATGATGAAGTACTTCCCAGGCCATTCGAATGAGTCGACCACAAGCAGGTAAATCCAAATTATTTGCTTGAGATTTCACCCTCTTCGTAAACTGTTTTAGAAAACTCGTTAGGTCAATATTCCAAGCATCCAATCCTTCGCTACCAACTAAGGACATAACCAAAGCAACACTTCTGTCAAATGGATCATCAAGTGTCTGGTGCTCTGCTTCCTCAGTCTGAGCAATCATCATAATACGGTCAGCATATGCATTGATTCCTTCAAGATCATCGTCTCCACTTTGGAGCAATTGATCAATGACATCCTGTCGCAGGAACCACTGATCTAGACCTTTTTGACTCATCGAAATCGCCTCATTCAATCTGTTCTATAGAGTCTTCTTTCTGTGCCTCTTCATCCATCGATGCGATTGATTCAACGAGTTTTGCTCGTTCTTCAATATCCTCATTTGTTTCAAGCGTTCGTTCGGTTAAAGAAGAAAGACTCTCATCTTCAACCATATGCTTCAACAAACCTCCAAGGCTCTGCGGAGCTGGGAGAGGTTCAGGGACTGTTGGCATCTCTGCAAGACCCTTTTCTTCTTCTTGGGCTCGCTTTTGATTGGTTGCTGCAGCAGTCTCTGCTTCTTTGAGCGCTTGTTCTCCGAGAGCAATGGCTTGTTCTTGGTCGAAATCAATGATTCTACGGCTGCACCCATCTCCACCGTGAGTAATGCCGATATGATGATCTGCAAGTTGAAGTGAAACCTTCCTAAGTGTGACCATGATGAATTGGGCACGCTTACTGCGCTCTCGACACATTTTCGCAATACATTCAGCATTGACGCTGTCCAGATTTTGGTCTACTTCATCGAAGTAATAGAACGGGCTTGGGTCATAATCTTGAATCGCAAAGATGAGTGCTAATGCAGCAACAGATTGCTCGCCTCCTGATAATTGATGACGAGTAACATTCGATGACTTTCCTTTCGGTTGAGCCCAGAGTTCCAGGCCACCCTTGAAAGGCTCATCCTTGTTTTCGAGATATAATTCACCTCGACCGCCATTACTAACAGCTTTGTACACCTTCTTGAAATTCTCATTTACCTTTTCGAGTACTGCAATCAATCGTACCTTCCGTTGTTCTTCTAACCGTTCAGCGACTTCGATCAATTGCTTCTTTCGATCTCTCAGTTTCTTGAAGTCTCCTTCCATCGCTTTCAATCGTTCTTCTACAGCATCATACTGCTCAATAGCACGCATGTTGACCATTCCAAACTCTTCCAACCGTCGCTCAAGTCTCCGGATTCTTCGATCTATGTCAGCAACATTGTCGAGTACTACCCCTTCTTCAGCAGGCTCAATTCCAGTTGCTCCCATGTCCATTTCCACACCATGAAGTTCCTGTCGCTTTAGTTGAATGGTACGTTCGAATTCAGAAGAGAGATTGCGATGGCTTCTTGCTTGATTTGCTTTTTGTGTCAAAGACGAATTAAGACCTGCTCGCTCTTCAACCAATTCCAATCGTTCATCTTCAAGCCCCTTATTCTCTTCGAGATATTGAGCCCGTTCAGCTTCCTTTTCAGCAAGAACAAGCCCGTTTACGCGGATGGATTCTTTCAACTGAAGGACAGTCTCCGACCTTGTTGAAAGAGCTATTTCGAGCTGTGAAATCCGTTCTTTCTCACCTTCAGCGCTGTTTGTAAGTAAATCTTTACGCTCTGATGCTCCTTTCAATGTAACTTCTGCATTCGAACGAATTCCTTCCGCCTTGGTTCGTTTAACAGTGCATTCATGCAATCGATCTTTCAAATGCTGAGGACTTGCATCCTCGAGTGCATTGTGAGCATTATTGCGAATAATCTCAGCATCAGCCACACCACATTCTGCAGAATCGAGAGCCTCAAGTTGCTCACTTCCAAGCGTTTCAAGAGATTGAAGTTGTTCTTTCAGTTGACGTACTTCGCCAACGATTGTCGCATGAGTTTTCTTGAACGTTGAAAGTTCTGCTCGTAGCGTCTCTCGCTTGAGTGCACCTTCTTCATTGGCAAGTTCATTGATTTGATTCCGCAACGATTTCTGTTCCGCTCGCACGTCAATAAGTGCAGCACTTACAGTATCTGACATAAGTCGAAGGCGCTCGATTTCAGAGGAGAGGCGCTCGACTTCTTTTGCACCAGCAATTCCTCCACCAAATCCAACGGACATACGTGCACGAGAACCACCAACCATTGCACCTCCTGCTTCGGTAACATCACCTCTCATTGTTACAAGTCGAACTCCGCCCATGTTTTGCCGGGCTATTTCCATGCTGTCTACAATAAGCGTGTTTCGAAGAGCGAATTTGATAGCAGCATCAATTCTTGGATCGTATTCCAGAAGTTCGTAAGCGAATCCAATAACACCAGGCTTTCTTGCAACCATCATGGCTTTTCCACCAGCTCTGTTCGCAGTTAATTTATTCAGAGGAAGGAACGTTGCTCTCCCTGCTTTTCGTTGAGCAAGCCAGCGAATTGCTTCTGCTGCAACTTGATCTGAATCAACCACAACGGAGGTCATTGCTCCACCGAATGCTGTTGCAAGGGCTGTTTCATGTTCGGCATTAATTGGGCCACACAATTCAGCTATTGTACCGATTACGCC
>CAXDRT010000151.1:0-4349 GCA_963991835.1 uncultured euryarchaeote | reverse complement strand
ATCTTGGACATGGGTTGAAGCAAAAACCAGCGAGCATCTGCTCGTACGTTCTGTATCTCCACAAGCTGAGGGCACCATCATTGCAGCCGCCCTTGATGGGGACGGAGACCGTTGTCTGTTACTTCAAGAAACAAGAGACGGAATCTGTGTTGTCGATGGAGATGACATCGCTGATGCCATTCTTTCATCCTTGGATGCAGACTGGATTGTTGCTGCAAGTATTGAATCAAATCTCACTCTTCTTACTTCGGTTCAACAACAAGAATCGATGGTTGGTATCGAAACTGCAGTTGGTGATCGATGGCTTTCCCATGCTCTTTCTCAGCACCATTCACTCACAGGAGATGACTACCCGCTTATGCTAGGAATTGAAGACTCAGGTCATCTCGTATTGCCTTCCCCTCATCCTAATGGTACTTCATGGAGTTTGGTTGGCGATGGTGCAATGACGTTGATAATGTCGTTACTGGCCATGCAAGAATCCTCTTCAAGTTCAATGGAAAAAGGATGGAAACGTCGCGTCAGTGTAACGAATCCAAATCGCTGGATGTGGGATGGTAAAAACCAATACGCAGATACTGTTGAAACGATGGCACTCACTCATTTTGCACTCGCTGGAGAAGTGACAAACTGGCAACGTATGGGGTTGGAAGGGGAACCAAATTTGATGCTTATTCGATGCCAGTTGAATGGGTCCGATGTCAGTCTTGGAATTCGTAATAGCGGAACTCAAGCCAAAACCAGCGTATCTCTCCGCTTTGCTAAATCAGATCCTGGTTTCGATGCGATGCTTTTGTTGCGTTCAATTCAGAATTTCTTATTGCGAACGTTCAATCCTGTCGCTCATTGACGTGCAAGTAATTCGTCCCTTGATTGGGTCAAGTAGGTGATCACTGCAAGTAGAGCGGCTGTTACCAACAGGAGTACAAATCCAGAGATTGGTGACATACCTTGGTAGATCAGAACACCTGCAATAATCCACGCAACAATCAGGTTGAGGAATCCGATGATTCTCCATCCACGTCGTAATGTCAGTACGCCAATAACCCACGAGGTTATTGACATGGCGAGGAGTTCAAGAACGAAGATGAGAAGGTCAGGTGATATTATTCCGCTGATGATGAACAGAACCTGTGCTGCCCAAAGAACTGCAGAAATCCACAATCCACGATGTGTTGCTGTAGCAACTGCTGCTGCGATAAGATTCAATGCGCCAAAGATGAGTGCAGAAATCCAAATTTCAAGAATTGTAACATCAAGTTCCACTTCAATCCACCAAAGTAAACTGTTTAGTGCAAATGGTAAGACCATCATTCCAAGCATGAGCACCGCAGGTTGTTTCCAGACCCATCCCTTGTTGAACATTAGCCCGAGGGCGATGAGGCCTGCAGGCCCAAACGAGAGAATCATGATTGAGAATCCGAAGGAAACGCGACCAAGGGATCCTCGATGGTCTTGAAGTCCTCGAACACGACGCTGTCGCTCAACCCAATCCCAGAGCAAGGCTGCTGTAATCAGAACAAATTCAACACTGAAGACAGGAATCGTCCATGAAAGAGCTTCGAATTCAACAGGATTGGTAAGCATTGGAACAGGGAGTTCCCCTCCTGCAAGGATTCCAAAAATACGGTCGATGACCAGTAAACCTACGACCATATCCAATACGTTTGGAATACGTACGCCGAGATCGCTGCGATTGACTAAACTAAAGCCTCCAAGGACAATCAAGCCGACCATTAATACGAGCAAGTCAAACTGCTCTTCGAGCAGAATTGTTCCTTGACTTGCTCGTCCAGCGAGATGAACAAGTACCAGCCCAGCCATCGTGATGGCAATCGGGATTTCAACACCAAGGACGTCCACCAAACGAAGTTTCAGCGATTCTGCACGAACACGCGCTAAACTGATGAAGAGAATTGAGATGCTTGCACAGAGGATGATGGCAGTTGTCTGATCACCGCCAAGGAAGGCAAACATCATTGAGGCAAGAATTGAAACCCCGAGGAATGAAAGAACGATGGTTGGTCGATGTTGGATATCACCAACCTCAAGGTCATCAGGTTGTGAAATACCGCTTCTCTTGGCTCTTTTCTTTTGTTTTTCAGCCAGTTCGACAAGTTTTGGATCGATGAGCGTAACACCCGTTTCTTGCGAGCTTTGATTGAGATAGGCCTGGACGTTTTGTTTTGATTGTAAGACCTGCAAACGCTCTTCTCTGCGAGCAACCGAACGCATACCAGATCGCCACTCTCCCTGAATCGCAAGATAGGCGCCAGCACCAACGAAACTGAGAATTGCAAAGGTTGTGATCAGATTTGTTTCCAGTGCTACACCTGTGTACAACATGGTCGTAATCATTGCAACAGTTGCCAATGTTGGTGGGAGTAATTTGTCCATCAAAACGACGCGACGCAAGAAGTGATACAGTGTTCCAAGAGAAAGAATTGACATGAATGTTGCATCTTCAACACCTGTTGGGAACCAATCAGAATTGGTCAGTTGTAATGCATCAGCCTCTCGTAAAGCAGGCATTGCAAGCAAGCCACTCATAATGAGGAGTTGCAGTGTAACGATACTGTTGGATTGATTCTTTTTCGCTTCATCATCATCTTCGAACAGTTTGTCTGTATGAACCAGTAACAGTGAGCAGCCTGCGACAAGACTTGCTGCGTAGAGTGATGTGTGGCCAAATTTCCATCCGAAGAACAGTGCGAAAATGCTCCAAGCCACGAGCATTGTACGCGGCTGACCTCGATGCTGTTCGAGGGCAACCAATGTTCCATGGAAGATGAGAATAGCGCCCATGACACCGAGTAATCCCCATGCGGGAAGACCGTCAACACGAGCAATGCCCCATACGCCAACAAGTGATAGAACGAACGAAAGGTTCCACAATTGCAACATGCCAGAATCACGCGCTCGAGCACTTAATTCACTTAATCCTGCAAGACGACCAGCGAGATTGAGAGTCGATTCACCTTGACTGACGTTTACATACAGTTGTTGGAGAATGAGTAGAAGCATCCAGATGGCAACATGTTGCTCATCTAAAACAACAGGAATGAAGTCGTTGGAGAACATTCGAGATTCAATATCAGTTGCGAACATCAACAGCCAAATCCAAGGAACCAGTACTGCAACCCCAGAAATTGAAGGAGACTTTCGCTGAACTCCGAGCCATGCAAGGCCAATCCATACAGATCCTTGCGCAACCAATAATCGCCATCCTTCATCTTCAGCGGGTATTAACAGCGTCAATAGAATGACGACTACGATTCCTCCCATCCACAAGACATGGTCTGAAACGGCTTGTTGATTGCTTAGTAAAGCGATGGATGTGAATAAGGCCGTTAAAATCGCATAGAGACTGTACCCATTCAAATCAGCAACTGGAAGGGAGAAGACACCAGTACTCATCAGGATGACCAGAGCCAGAAGGAACGGTGCTGGGATGAGAATAAAAGGAGCCAAGCGCTTCCAATCAACACCACGTACGGTTAGGTAAGATGCTCCAAATGCACTCAATAGAAGTAGTAATTGAGCCAACGCATAGCCAGTTTCAGCTCTGTTTGCAGCGATGGCGAGAAGCGCACCGATCATTCCCAGACCAACAGATATTGCCCATAATCCAGGTTTTCCGAGACCCAATGCTTTGGCTGCCTCAGAGAACCAATTGTCTGCTTTATGGAACTGTGTGGCGATAACCGCATTGGTTGCAGTAACTGCAAACATGAGCATGAACAGGAGAAGTTCATCGTCGAACGAGACGATTTCAATACCTGCGAGTTGCCATTCTTGGGAGAATGAATGGATCCCAATCCATAGATACGAGACAGCAATTCCAAGGCTTGCTAGGTTTCCAGAATTTCTGAATACAGCAAGCCCATGCATGGAAAGCGTTCCCAACAAGATCATTGTTGCGACTCCTATTTCGTCATAAAGCGCTCCAGTAGCACTTCCTAGGGCAAGCAAAACCAATGTTGCTTGGGCTGCAATTGCATCGTCATTATGACGCTGTGCAATGTATACATTGAAACCGATCAGGGCGAGAAGAGACAGCCCTAAGGTTTCATCAGAACCCAAAGGCGAATCGTCAAACCAACCCCAGTGATGCGCATCGAGTGCAAACCCGTAAAGGATTTTCATCGAGATAATGACCCACGTTATACCGAGTAAATGCATCCTTTGTATCGGAATCCATTTCTCCCCAGCCCACAATCCAGACAGCCCCATGATGATGAGCAGCGGTCCTCCAAGCAATGGTGGTAATGCGGTCCCGACAACCCATCCAAGAGCAGACCAGACAAAGACCATACCAACGAGTAGGCCAAATCCAATTCGCCTCTCAC
>CAXDRT010000150.1:0-4443 GCA_963991835.1 uncultured euryarchaeote | reverse complement strand
CGAATGGATCCCATTTGGAGATAATGGTGGACAATACTTAGCGTTCTATATTCATGGTAGTGGAAATAATAATGTCAGATTGGGAGACATTCGTGAGACCCTTACTGGAAAAAAAGAAAATTTCCAGAAAGTATACCGAAAAGTGAAAGATTTCTGTGAAATTTCAGGGCTGAAGAATGTGTCCTCTATAAAAGAGGAGAAGAAATATGGTCAATGGATAACTGAAATGTCTTGACTAATTACATATCGTTTCGGATAAGTTGCAAAGGGTCATCAGATACCCCTTTGCATTTTATTTTCCGATACAAAGGGAATTCAGTGGGTCGATACAGACGCTACCCTTTGCCGAGCATCCTGTACATAGTGCGTCCTTTGAACACACATTTAGCGCAACAGTAGATTGCAGTATTATTCGTGAGCGTGTTCTCTTCTAACGAATGCTGAAGCTGCAATAATTCCAAGTAACGTCGCAAAGGCGCCGATACTTGGAATACTATCTTCTTCAGATTTCTCCTTGTCAGGAGTTGCCTCATCTTCGACATCCTGATTGCCTTCACAAGGTATCCAATGTCCATCAGTGCCTGGTTCGACCGATGCAGACAAGCCTCCGCCTTCGGAGATGTACAAGTTACCAGAACCTGCTGGCCATTCTACAACATAATTTCCAGCGTAATTTGTAATTGTACTATCCCATACAGGTTGGCCATTTGCAACCCATGTGTCCTTACATGGACAGGAATATGGTGTCCAAAATTCATAATCTTGATCTTCGCTAGGAGATGTTGTAATCATACCTCCAGCATCAGTATATGTGACTTGGTAATAATTATCTGAATTTGCAGGGTATTCGTAAATGTCACCAATAGCTGCAACAGTTGTTAGATTCCAAACAGGGTAATCGAAATCATCACAGGGCCCTTGACTTGGTTCTTGACCATCGCACAGAACCCAATGTGTGTCAATA
Source organism: uncultured euryarchaeote (assembly GCA_963991835.1). GTDB lineage: Archaea > Thermoplasmatota > Poseidoniia > Poseidoniales > Poseidoniaceae > MGIIa-L2. Next base: position 3,479 of record CAXDRT010000150.1, on the reverse strand, counting down.
CCTGGCTCTCCTCCACCTACTGAAACACCGCCTGATTCGAGAGGGATGTACAAATTACCAGAACCTGCTGGATGTTCAACGACGTAGTTTCCAGGATAAGCAGTGCCCGAAACCCAAACAGGTTGGCCATTAGCAACCCATGTTTCTTTACATGGACAATCAACAGGTGCCCAAAATTCCTCGGCTCCATTGCTTCCTGGTTCGCTTATGTTACCTTCGTGATCAAAGATAATTTCCCAGTACTCTTCAGAATTGGCAGGATATTCATAAATATCTCCAATCACAGGGACATTGGAATTATCCCATACACCAATCACATCTAGTCCAGCACATGGATTTGAGGATGGCATAGTGGAATCTGCACAAACCTTCCAATCAAGAGCGGTAAGTGTAGGTTCTGACTGATAGAAGTTATTGTCTATTGCAATCCAAAGAGTTCCAGACCCAGCAGGATGCTCAACAACGTCGTTTGCATAGTAAATCGTTGAAGAATCCCAAATCGGTTCTCCGTTTGCCACCCATGTTTCCTTACAAGGGCAGTCGTAAGGCTTCCAGAATTCATCAGAATTTGTTTCCTCAGGGAAATTAACGTAACCAGGTCCTCCGTTTATATCATCATGAATGAATATAATCTCGTAAAACGAATCGGAATTTGCAGGATATTCGTAAATGTCACCTACAACTGGTGTAGTTGTATTGTCCCAAACAGGAACATCTAGATCATCACATGGCCCGCCAGATGGTTCGTCTGAGGAACTGCAAAGTTCCCATTCAGGATCTACCCCTGGTTCATCTCCAGGGCCTGGGGAAGGTGATGCTATGTACAGCATCATAGAGCCCGCAGGCCATTCGACTACGAAGTTTGGTGAGTATGTCACGGAAGAATCCCATACAGGTTCTCCATTAGTCTCCCATGTTTCTTGACATGGGCAATCTACAGGCGCCCAGACGCCATCATCATCAACCGTTGGAGAGTCTACTTCTTGGTCTACATATCCTTGGATGATGACTTCGTAGTAATTTTGTGAACCGGCAGGATACTCGTAAATTTCGCCTGTTGAAACTCTAGAAAGATTATCCCAAACTCCAACAGATTCCATACCTCCGCATGGTCCACCAGTGGTAGTGTTTTCAGAACCACATAGTTCCCATTCATTACCGTCTGCCCAAGGCTGTCCTGGCTCAACGCCTGCAGTCGTTGATGGCGCGATTGCAATCCATATGTCCCCTGTGCCAGATGGATGTTCCACTGCGGAGTTGAGCGAATAAGTTGTGGTTGAATTCCAAACAGGTTCTCCACTGTCTTTCCAAATATCCATACAATCGCAATACTCTTGATCCCAAGCGTCCAAATCAATTCCAGGCGCACCAACAGTTTGATTGTTGATCAATGGAGCGACCATATAGAAATGTTCTGAATTTGCAGGATATTCGTAAATTTCTCCTTCGCTAACCAACATCGTCGTGTCCCATACGACAATGGTTGCCATTCCAATTAATTCATCACACGGGGTCGAGTCTTCGCACATGACCCACAAATCAGTTCCAACTACAGGCTCTTGCCCAGGGTTGGCTCCAGCATCTTGAGCAATCCAGATACTGCCATTATGATCAACGATTTGCCAAGGATCATATGCAGTGTTTGCATCCCAAATAATACCGCTAATCTCGGATATTTCAGCGCAATCACAAGGGCCAATCCACTTACCATTTGAGTTAGGCTCAGCTGTTGGCCCTGCAGTTGTGCTTTGCCAAAAATGGCCTGAGCCAGCTGGCCATTCTACTATATCGTGCAAATTGTATGAACCGGTGCTATCCCAAACCGAGCCTCCCATTCCATCTGCCATGTTTGTGAAATTACAATTTGGATTATTTCCGCTCTGATTACCTGACATTTGATGAGAGTCTCTACCAGATGTTTGCGATATTTCGTCGGTTTCTTGAATATCAAAATCAATTTTATTGTTCGTATTATCTATGCTGTAAATGGACATATGAATGGTCAAAACAGCGATTATTACCCAGCAACTTAGTTTGCGCATGTTTTCCGATAACGATTACATATTATATGTCTATTCATCAAATAAAGATATTATTCTTAATATTAACATAACAACAGAAATCCGTAGCCCTAAACAGATACTAGTCCCTACGTCAGCCTGCAGTGCAACTTGTGAGTTGAGTGATTAAACCACTTACCCTAATGTGTACCCATTGATTCATGCATCCTCAACGTCTGGAAGCATCATGGAGCACATATCGCGCCGTCCTTCCTTTGGTCGTGACAGCGTTTGGTTGAGTGCTGCAGATATCATTGCGGTCTTCCTTGCCCTTGCGGGGCAGTTACTTCTTGCTCGAGCCTTACTTGCAGAGTCCTATGGCCTTCTCATCATCGCTCTTGATCTATTTGCAACACTCTTTTTGCTTCTCGATCTAGGTTTACCCACACTTCTTGCTCGAGATGGTCCAAGAAAACCTTCTTCAATTTGGTCTGGAATGATTCAAATCTATCGATTACAACTTATTGCAGCCCTCATATTTGCGCCACTTGCTTGTGGCCTGGTCATTCATCTCGGAACCCACGACAGTCTGATGTTACTAGCGGCAGTAATAGCTCTCGTTCATATCGCATCGTATGCTCCCAGGACTGCTTTACGAGCCTCTGGAGATGCTCGATTTGAGTCGATTACGAAAGTTGTGGAACGAGGTGTAACCACTGCTGGATATGCCGCTCTCTATTACGCATCCTCGACCGATGTTGTCTGGTATGCGCTTGTCTTCTTGATCGGTGCAAGTATTGGCTGTCTGCTTGCGTTGTGGGGCGCATATCGAGTCGCAAATGTGAATCAGGTTAAGAAAACAGATTTCAAGGAATTAGGATCGATATGGAGGGACAAGAAATCTCTTCTTATTGCAGCACTACCGTTTGCAATTACTCTTGGAGTCTTGCCATATGTTATCCGAATCGAGAAATTCATTCTTTCAGTAGAATTGGGACTTGAAGAAGTGGCGTTGTTTCATGTTGCACAACTTGCTTGGCTGGCTGGATTGCTTATTCCTCAAGCAATGAGGGCTGCGTTACTTCCTGTTTTAGGTGCATCTCGCGAGGAGAGTAGTCTCTACAACCAGCACCTCAATCGAGTAGAATCCATTGCTTTTGGATTAGTGCCGATTGGATTAGTTTCGGGTGCAGGTATTGTAACAGTCCTCCTTCCTCTAGCTTTCCCATCAGAATATTTTGATGGAAGTCTTGGTGCATCAGCCCAGGATATCTTCATGATTTTACTCGCAGGTTGGGCATTAACAGTATTGAGCGTCCCGTCCTACACCTCTCTACAAGCAGGAACTCGGCCTTGGAGATTTACTGGTCTCATCGCTCTTGTTGTCATCATGGCGACAGTCATCGGATGGTTCCTGATTCGTTGGGGTGCATATCGAAATGCAGGGACGGCTCTTGAGATGGCTGCTTATGCTTCAGT
>CAXDRT010000149.1:0-4465 GCA_963991835.1 uncultured euryarchaeote | reverse complement strand
GATCTTCACGCACATGGTACCATTCCAACAGCGAGTACGATACGTCCAATTGAAAATTGGTCGACTGATGATGTATGGCAATATCTTTTGAAACTTGATTGGGTTAATGGAATGCCAAATCCGTTTGCGGATATCAACCAAGATCTTTCTATGCTTTACAATGATGCAGCTGGGGGAGAATGTCCCGTCATTCATGACCCTTCTCAGCAAACGTGTGCTGGTTCGCGATTTGGATGTTGGACCTGTACTGTCGTTTCTGAAGATAAGTCAATGAATCAAATGATTGCCTCTGAGAAAGAAGTGTATGATGTGGTTAAGCTTGCTAAACTTGCCGCATTTAGAAATCGGCTTCGTGATGAGCGTGACTTGAAAGAGAACAGAGTTCATGGAAGGAATCGAAGAGGGGTCACTCTTGTGAAAAGAGATGGAAGTGTTGGTACAGGACCCTATACTATGCAATACCGTCAAGAACTGTTGACTTCCTTGATAGACCTCCAAGAGGACGTCGGCATGGAATTAATATCGGAAAATGAAGTAAACATCATCAAGCAAATCTGGAATGAAGAACTCATCCATATGGCCAAAATCGATGCTGGCCAGGGCGTTACAACAGGAGATGATTCCTGATGAGTCTTGCATGGGATGATGAATTATTGCAACAGGTTGTCAGCGATTCGGATGTTGAAAATCCTGAAGAGATTCTTCAATTGTTGAAAGAATTACTCGATTTAGAGCAGCAGGTTGCACATCTGGCTCGTCCAAGAAACATCCTCATCAAAATCGATCAGCTCCTCAAAGAATCATTGGAGGATCAAGCATGAAGTTCAACCGTTTGAGAATGAAGAACTTCAAGCGATTTGCTGGAAACCATAGCATTCCTCTTTCAGGGGATGGAACTGTTACCGTAATTGCTGCTGAGAATGGTGTTGGAAAAACAACGATCCTCGACGCTTTCTTCCTTTGCTTGCATGGGAAAAAGGGCATGAAATTGCGTAAGAAGAGCACTGCTTTTCAATTCGAAGATTGGCTAGCTAATGCTTTCTCAAGCCAAGCAACTGCTGCAGGTGGATATGGAGAGATTGCTGTTTCACTAGACTGCCTAGATGATAATGACCAGACCTTCTCAATTCATCGAAGTTTTTGGATCGAGTTTGAAAACAAATCCGTCACTGAAGAGGTTACACTCCATATCGATGGTTCAATCCTTCGATTAGAACCTGGTGAAAAGAAGGAACACGTTGTACAAGCATGGATTGATGCTATGCTTACACCGTCACTTGCTCAACGATTCCTCCTTGATGGAGAGGAATTCGGTCAACTTGACATGTCGCATCTCTCCGAAGCGATGAAGACTGGTCTCGATGATTTACTTGGTCAAGGCCTTCTCCATCGACTTACAAGTCACTTGGGTTCAGTCAAGCGAAAAACTGTCTCTGACATGGCTCCTGCCAACGAGAGAGAAAGTTTGGAGATGCTCATGGAATCATCTGAGGAGCATTCTGTTGAACTGCAAAGTAAACAGAAACTTGTTGCTGAAATGCGAGCAGAGCTTACTGAACAAGAAACAATACAGACTGACCTTCAACACCAACTCCAAGCGAAGGCTGCCAAGGATGGGGCTGAACTAGGACAATTGAGAATACAGCATGCAGTCCATGCTTCAGAGATGGCATCTTTAAGAAAAACTGGCCTTGACTATTTAGTGAACCAAGTCCCATTTATTGTAGGTGGATTAGCAAATAATCTGGAGGAACTTGGCTTAACAGAAGCGAGTGAAACGATTCGATCAAGGGGAATTGAAGAGAAAGTTCTGGAAACTCTCGAGGAGGTGTTGTCATCACTCGACCCAAGCCTCTCTAAAGAAGACCAGACTCGGATTCTATCCAGTTCAGAAGACCGCCTCCAGCGTTCTCATGAACAAACACCATCTGCATTCCGATTCCTTAACGAGGAGTTGCTGAATCAACTCTTAACAAAACGTGAGATGCTTCAATTAGACAACACTGAACCAATTACTGAATTCTTCGCCAATGCGAGTAGTATGGTACAACAGGGACGTGATTTGACATCACAACTGAGTCAAGCCTCGAAGCGTATGGGACTCACAGAAATTGCTGATTCGCTTGGATTAACTGCTACACGAATTGGCGAGCTTCAAACCTTGATTGCTCTCGAACAAGGAAATATCGATTCAATTCTAGCAGAACAAGACGAAATCGACCTACGAGTCGAGGCACTGAAAGCCTCAACCTCTGCTGATTCAATGCATAGACGTAGTTTGGAATTGATTCAGTCACTCTTACCAATCTTAGAAGAATACAGAATTCGAAGCCGAAAGAATCTTGCTGAGCCTCTTCAGGATGCCTTCTCGGAAGGCTTCAAAATGCTTTCACGTAAATCAGAACGTGTTCAGAGTATTACAATCGATCCAGATGAATACACTGTTGATATTAGTCTTCAAGGATTTGAAGGAAATTGGTTACGTAGAGACCTATCAGCAACTGAACGACAGCATGTTGGCCTGAGTTTGTTGTATGCGATGCGTAAACTCTCAAACAGACCAATACCTGTAGTTGTGGATACGCCTACGTCACGAATGGACAGTCGACACAAAGGATATTCTGTACGTACTTTTTACCCTAACCTATCCCATCAAGTCATTGTTCTTGCAACGAGTGATGACCTTGCTGGAGGACTCTACACCGAATTGAGAGATTCTGGAGATCTTGCTCAGCAGATTTTACTTCAGGAATCAAATGATTCAAACGAGATTGAAGTTATTGAAACCAATCTTGAGACATTTTTTGAGGTGGATTCATGAATTCAAAATCACTCCTATCAACCACATTTACGAGTTCAATTGAGACTCATTGTCGGTTGAAAGATTTAAACCAACATTTTGGAATGACGGATGATATTGTTTCGAGACTTGCTATTTCGATTTCCCTGGAGAATGGACCGATTGAAGATGGTTGGAATGTCACACCATATGATGGAATGCATCACATCGTCACAGGAAAATCTATTCGTGGAAAAACAATGTTCAAGGAAGATCTCGCTCTTTGGCTCGTGCTAATCGCTCTTCATGAACCAGACTGTAAACAAGAAGAACTGCGCTTGAAATTCTTACAGCATTGGGAGCGAGGAGTGGAATTAATTTCAAGTAGTATCGAAGAAAAAGACTGGATTGAGACCGTTAGTGGTCTTTTGGAGTAGTTGTAAATGTCAAAGGGACTCAAACCAGGATATCTGTACATATTAAACGACGTAGACCAGCGTACTGGGGTTTCATCTCCATATTACAAAATTGGGATCACGTTTGAAGCGAAAACTGTTGAAGAACGTATTAAAGAACATCAAACTGGAAATCCCAGAGATATTGTTTGTGTGTTTGCACTCCAAACTGAAGCACCGTTCTTGGTTGAACAAAACCTTCATCGTTTGCATTCTTCAGATCGTATACGTCTTGAGTGGTTTGAATTTAAAGAAGAAAAAGAACTCGAAAACCTGATAGATGAAGCAAAGAAACTAGATGCCACATTTTCACCAAAAATTAAAGCAATTCGAAAAAATGCAGTGAATGATTCAAATGGAAAAATGGCTGTATTATCAAGCAAGGAGTTAGCGGATGCTACTTTACATCATTCTGAACTAAAACAACTGCTTCTACAATTATTGGAATGTACGCTAAAAAAGGATATCATTACTGAATTGTTTAAGGAAATTACTGCCGATAATGGCCAGGGCATAGATGGAATTGTCGAAGTCTCAGTAAGTGGGCAAGGAGATCCTACTTTCAACGTTCCAGAATTCAAAAAATCTAGTCCAGCAAATCTCAAACTCTGGGAATCATTTCAAAAAACATCACGAAAGGATGAATTCAAACTAATTGGAAACCCAACACCCGCCAAACACCAATCTAAACTTCACCAAGAAAAACAGACACAAGTAGCAAAGGCGAAGGCAGTTAAGCCCGAAGCTACGGCTGTCCAAGATAGCGGTATATCCCGAACACAGGACTTAGAAAAGACCCATGCAGAATACATCGAACTGCTGGATTTGGAAGGGGAGTTGAAAGCCAAGATTGAGGAAAAAGAACTACTATTGCAAATTCTCATTGGAGAAAATGATGGTATCGAAGATATCGCAAATTGGGTAAGATCCGAAACAAGTACCTTTGATAAAACCGCTTTCAAAAATGCACACCATGACCTATTTACAGACCTAACGTACTACAAAACGGCTAAGGCCACTGTTTCGTATAAGGTCGCAAAGTCAAGAAATTATATCATCTGATTCTTTTGGACGTTCTGATTTATTTAACTCATATACAAATGGAAAAGACTCTAAGACTTGATTAAAAATCCAAAAAAATAATGACATGTGCATAATGTTAATTCCTGATTATGGAAAATATATGCATTGTATTGACAAAATAAAGAAACATTGATAACGGTTAATGTAG
>CAXDRT010000148.1:0-4543 GCA_963991835.1 uncultured euryarchaeote | reverse complement strand
GTCCTTACTTCCAATCATACAATATTCTCGAAGGAGTTGACACAGTCATCCCTGTTGACGTCTACGTCCCAGGATGCCCACCTCGTCCAGAAGCTCTTATCGATGGCTTTGGCCTTCTAAGGGAGAAAATCATTCGAATCGGCGGTGCACCCAGCACAGGCCGAGACGGAGAGAAGCCTGTTATCGTAGGAGAGGACTGAAATGGGCATGAGTATCACTTCAGAGCAAAATGAAGCAGCAGCTTCAGCCTTTTCGAAACAAGCCGAAGAACGATTTGGAGGCTCTGGAGTAACCATCTCAATCGAACATCACAGCAATGCTGTAAAATTCGCATTCGTCCGCATGACATGCCCGCCTCAGCACTGGGTTGCGTTGGCTAAGTGGATGCGGTTTGATGCAGGAATTAACTACTGTTCGATGGTTACGGGAACACATTACCCAGATGATGGAGACCGTACATGGAGATTAGCATACCACTTCATGCGACAACCAGTCCGTGATGTTGAACCATTCACTTCTGACGTTTTGAAAGCAGAAAGCCTTGAAGGAATGGATATTCCTCTCGAAGTTGAAGTTCTTATCGATCTTCCTGAAACCAGAGAACCAGTTGTGCCAAGTGTCCAATCCATTTGGATTGGAGCAGATTGGAATGAAAAGGAGACATGGGATCTTGTGGGAATTCAATTCGAAGGCCATAAAAACATGCATCGTGTCCTAAATCCTCACGACAGTCCAGAAGGATTTCATCCATTGCAAAAGCAACATAAAATTCGATATCATGATTACAATGAAATGTATGATGACCCACAAGGTTTCGTACGAAAGCCGGCAGATGAGGGCCGGGTAAAGTGAGGTGATACCATGGCACAAATGTGGATTACGATGGGGCCTCAGCACCCAATGACACACGGTCTTTGGACACTTCGTGTAAAGGTTGATGGTGAAACAGTTGTCGATACTGAAGCCGAACTTGGTTACATCCATCGAGGTGTAGAAAAGATTGCAGAAGCCAGAGATTTCACTCAAGTTACACCTTACTGCGACCGACTCTGCTACGTCAGTGCAATGACGTGGGCCAATTCTTACATTTACGCTGCTGAAGACCTTCTCGAAGTCGAAGTTCCAGAACGTGCTGAGTACATCCGTTTGATCTCAGCAGAAATTCAGAGACTTGCTTCTCACCTTATGTGGCTTGGAGCGTTTGGCCCGGATATTGGTAACCTTACGCTCATGACATGGTGCATGAGAGATCGGGAAATGTTCCTCGATTTGTTGCAAGAGCTCGGAGGTTCCAGAATGCACTACAACTATCCTCGAATAGGTGGTGTCAAGCGAGACCTTCCCGTTGGATTTGCTGACAGAACTCGTGCAAAGGTAAAGTTGTTCGAGCAACGAATCAAGGAATATGAAATGATGCTTGATCAATCAACTATCTGGCTCGTCCGACTTCAAGGAGTTGGCTATTCTCGAGCAGAAGATATGGTGAATTCAGGTGTTTCGGGGCCAAACGTTCGTGCTGCTGGTGTAAACTACGACGTTCGTTGGGCGCATCCTTACTCGGTTTACGACCAAGTCGATTGGGAGCCAGCTGTTGAGAAGCCAACTTCTGTCAAGGGAGCAGATTGCTATGACCGATACCGTGTCCGTATGGAAGAAATGGTTCAGTCATGTAAGATGGTTCTTGATGCATTGGATAAGATTCCAGGTGGCGCTAATACCCATTACAACACAGGAGATGAGATGATTATTACAAAGGCTCCAACTCGTGCTCCTGAAGGCGCTACTGGTTTCAGTAATTACGAATGTACTCGTGGTGCTTCACAGTTCTACATCCAAGGCGGGGGGGATGGTCGTGGAAAGAATCCATACCGACTCTCAATTCGTTCTCCTATGTTCATTACAATTCCATACGTTGCAAAGACGATGATTGGCTACAAAGTTGCAGACATTCCTGCAATCATGGGAAGTTTTGATCCGTGCATTGGAGAAACCGATCGTTGAGGTGATACTATGGATGACAAGTACGACCTGCGAAGTTTATTTCTTGGCGAGGAAAGCTTGGTCCATGATTTGGTTACATCTGGACTTGAGGGAACTCCTCTTGAAGACAGTTCCTCGAACATCGCTTTCGGCCTCGGTACGTTTGCAGTCGTCAACATTGTATTCTTACTCCTCTTCTTTTCCCAATTCGCAATCCTGTGGATTGAGAGAAAAGCGGTTGCCCGTATGAACGACCGACGTGGTGCGACCACTGCACTTCGTTCTCTCTGGGTTGGAGAAAATGGCGTAACTGGCGGAGAATGGTGGAACATGCTCCCGTTTGGTCTTGGCCGTCCAGTCGGTGCTGTCAACAAATGGTTGAACAAGCGCTTTGGTAATCGCTCTGAAGAATTCGAAACAGTCGACCGTGTCAACAATCGATCATGGATGGGATTGAGTATTCTCCCTGGATTCTTCCAAAACGTTGCAGATGGTATGAAATTCCTCATCAAAGAACACATGGTTCCACGTCGTGCTGACAAACTTATTTTTGAGGTTTCACCGTTCCTCATCGTTTCAACAACACTGATTATCCTAGGGATGATTCCTCTTTCGAGTGGTATGTACGCTACAAACCCTGACCTTTCTATTCTCTACATTATCGCAATCTTTGGTATTGCTCCAATTGGCGTTTTCTTTGCAGGGTGGTCTTCCAACAATAAGTACACGCTCATCGGCGGTATTCGTTCAGCAGCACAACTCACCGCATATGAGATTCCATTACTGCTGTCATTACTCGCCGTTGCAATGTTGAGCGGTACATTCAACATCATTGATAGCGTTCACTTCCAACATACTGCTGGAGCATGGAATCTGTTCTTGATGCCACTTGGAGCAGCGTTGTTCCTTATCACCATGATTGCAGAAGTAGAACGTGTTCCATTCGATATGCCAGAAGCAGAAGCTGAACTGGTTGAAGGCTGGTGGACTGAATACGGCGGTATGCGATTTGGTATGCTGTTCATGGCTGAATACATCCGAACCTACGCTGCATGTTTCCTCTTCACGCACTTCTTCCTCGGCGGTTGGCATCTTCCATTCCAAGGAACAATCGGTCAAATCCCATTCTTGGGAGATGCGTACCTACTGATTCCTGGTGCACTGGTTGTTCTGATCAAGGCGTGGCTTGTTTTCCTCATCGTCTTCGTATGGGCAAGATTCTCTCTCGCACGTATCCGTACTGACCAAATTCTTGAATTTGGATGGAGAATGCTTCTTCCACTTGCTATCTTGCAAGTTGTCCTTTCAGCATTGTACCGATTGTACCTATTCGATCTTAACGGAATGTCAGACACCGTTGCAGGTGGAACTGCTTGGGATGGTTTCGGAACCTTCCCATTCCTTATCCCAGCACTGACAACAATCCTTTGGTTGGCTATCTTTTTCCTATTGCTCAATGATACGGGCAAGAACGAACGCGAAGAACGTATGTATCACGTTCAGACAGTGCAGCCCGCGGGTACCCATATTCCTGGGCAGGACTGAGGTGATTGAATATGCCAACACACCCTCAAGCAAAACCGAACTTCCGAAATCTCTTCTGGTATCCGTTTAAGATTACTCTGATTACTGCCTTGAGAACATTCCCTCTCATGGGTAAATTGTTCCCAAAGAAATTGGGTATGGGCTACCACAATACAACTCACCCCGAATTTTTGGATGAGGCAAGCGCACAACGTGCAAAGAGTCGTTCACAATACAATGATATCTCCGCTCAAGAGTTCGCTCCTGACCGAGTAACATCTGATCTCTTCCCAACACTTTGGAAGCCTCAAACAGTTCAGTACCCATACGAACGCCTCGAGGACATGGAGCCTTGGCTCTTCGTTCCTGGAAACTACAACGGCCGTATTGGTGTCATTTGGGAAACCTGTACTGCATGTAAGATGTGCGTTAACATTTGTCCAAACGATTGCCTTCACATGACAACAGAACTCCGTGTCGATGTTCTGGATAACGCAGAAGGTGAATACGACGGATACGGTGCTGAGTTAGAAGTAGGCGGCTATGCTGCTAAGTTTCGCGAAGAAGTCGAAGAAGAACTCGAAACATTCGATCTCATCACCGCTCACGCCGCACCTCCTGCAGAATGGCGCTTTGGACAAGTCTTGGATTTGAGTGGTGGTACTGCTACTGTTCGCTGGAATGACTCTGGCCAAGAAGAAATGGTTGAACAATCTGAATTACGCACTGCCGACAATCAAATCGTATCTGGCCGTATTGACATTGGACGATGTATGTTCTGTGGTCTTTGCATGGAAGCATGTGGATTCACTTCCTTCTTCATGACCAATGAATACGATGGAATGTCAGGATTCTCTCGACAAGATCTCTGGTTCGATGCCAGCAGAACTCGTGTTCTTCCTTCCGTTCATCAAGAAGCGGTTGATGGAGAACTTGCAAAGCGCGCTACGAAAGAGCGAGACAAGCGCTGTCTCTTATACACATCTGACGCTGCCGACGATACTCCTTGTGTAGATCTCGGTGGTCGCCGTATCATTAA
>CAXDRT010000147.1:0-4545 GCA_963991835.1 uncultured euryarchaeote | reverse complement strand
GTGTGAGCATTTTCAAGAGAAATGCCATGGCGGGAACATTGCGAACCCAGTCGGTGTGGGCGGGGCAATTTGAGCCTACGAACCATCTCGAGCGTATCCAAAATAGCCTTTGGTTCAGGAGGAAGCGCTCCTATTCTCAAGAACTCATTTCGGAGCAAGGGCATGTCAAATTTCCGTACGTTATGGCCAACAAGTACGCTGCCTTGTATAAGTGCAGCCACTTCATCAGCGATGACAGAAAAATCAGGTTCTCCTCTCACGTCAGAATCAGAAATTCCATGGACACGTTGTGCTTCATAGGGAATCGAACGTCTTGGATTCACCAATCGATCATAGGAGAGTTCTGAACCGTCGGAATCCGAACCAATAAGCGCTAACTGAACGATTCGATCACGAGAAGTGCTGATCCCCGTGGTTTCCAAATCAAATGCAAGAACTCGTTCGCCATTGAGGAGTTCCATAGTTCGGGCTGAACGCCACGATTGAAGAACTATCGCTTTGGCCAGCAAGATTAGAAAAGGCAATGAAGAAGGTGCTCCTGATATCAATCATGGGATTCTTTCGGCGGTTCTTCACAAAGAAGAATGAAGATAAAGTAACAGACGTAAGTTTCGAAGAATCGGAAGAAGAAATACTCGAAGTTTTGAAGAAACAATACGTTGTTGACCTCGAAGAAAATGTAGAATCAATCGAATCTATTCTGGATGATGAAGAAGAGAACCTACCTCCTCTTGACATCCATCCTGCACCAGATTATGATGAGTCAAATGCGTCAATTGAGGACGTTCTTGAGAACGAGGAAATGGAAAGTTTTTCTGAAAAAAACGTTGTTACTCATGATTCAATCGAAGATTTAGGCGACCATCTCACTTCAGCGAGAATCATCGGAGATCTTCCCGAAGAGATTTCTTTTGATTGATTTCGGCTCAAATAAAGACGGACAAAAACGCTCATTCCTGAGTCGGGCATTACAACATGGTTAGATATAGGATTAGGTTGAACACAATTTATGCAAGGGCAGAGTTCGCGAGTGAAAGGACTTGGACTGGTCCTTCTCATGATCTCATTTTCCCTTGCTGGTTGTACAAGTTTACTCGATACAGCGGTTGAACCGAGAGCGACGATGGAGGCATACCCGCTTCTCATCCAAGAAGGTGAAATGGTTACCTTTGATGCAAGAGAATCCGACGCTGTTGAAGGCATCATTACCGAGTATCGTTGGGATTTCGGGGACGGAGAAAAACGAGAGACTGTGACTGGATTCACGTCCCACACCTACGAGATGTTCGGCGCATATACGGTAACCCTAACAGTGGAAAATGATCAAGGAGGCGTCGATGACACATCCGCTGTTGTTGTTGTTAACGGAGCGCCAGTCATCGATCTAAAATATCCCGAAAACCCAAGAGCAGGCGATTCAATTCTTCTTGATGCTTCGGCTTCAGTAGACCCAGAAGGCAACGATCTGTTCTTTTCCTGGGATCTTGATTGGGGAGTTGATTCAGATGGCGATGGCGATGGTCGAAACGATGTAGATTCAACCGACGATCAAGTGTTACTTCCAACCAATAAGAGCGGCATATATCTTGGTTCGGTGACAATCGATGATGGACAAGAAGGAGTCCTAACAGAAGTCTTTGAACTCAATGTATCATCTCGCCGTTTCAGCGTTGTCTGGCAACAGAAAGTCATCGAACAATCATGGTCGGATTATCTCGCCGAAGGTGAAGAATGGAGCCAAGAAATAACGCCAGGATCGTCGGGTCGAATCATTTCATATGAAGCAATTCTTGAATTAGAAAATGACTTGGTCCAGCCGTACGACAATTTCACCCTTTTAGTAACTGTTCCAGAAGATAATTATCAAGAAAAAGCTGATACCGAAGGTGGAAACATAACGGCCAATGAGAATGCGAAAGCCACGCTCTCTGCTGACAAACTCAATCCAGTTGGTGCTGAGGGGATATATGATTCAGACAGCATTGAAATGGTGATAGAGATGTTACTCGGTGAACCAGGAGCAGCCTTTGGGCAATCGCCGTGGGTACTTCTCGTACAAGCACTACAATCTAATCCAGACTCTGCTATTGAAATTCTCCCAGATCCAGATCCAGGTAATGATTGGTCACTGACAATAAAAATTACAATACAAGAACCTGTGATTACAGAAATCGCATTCGATTAGGCTAAGACGAAAAGAGTTTGAAGGACTGTTGACTAGGAGGGTTGAGTGGCATGGTTGAATCTGTTGAAATCAGTCGAGTAAACATACGAGATACATTGTCGTTAGACGTATCTGTTTGGATGCAACATCCAGACGATATGGACTTCAGACCAGCAATGTCGTGCAAGAATAAGACGCTGACAATCTTTTCACAAACCTCTGGAGAAACACTTGCTTCTGTTGATCTTGACGACGATCAAATGCAGGCACTCCAAGCATCCCTCACTGCAGAACTTCGCGTCAAATTTCAAGTTCACGGCATGCACGGTCGCCTGAAAAAAATCGCTCCAATCATTGCAGACGGTAAAGCGAAGAAACTTGCCACAGCGAACTGGAAAACTACACAACCGGTTACATTTGAGTAGGGATACCCCCCATTTCTTTCATAACCGTAAACGACGAAAGTCGTAATTATGTCCCCTAGACGATTGGGAAAAGGTTCCCAGAAGAAAGCACGATTTGAACGATTAAAAAATGAGATAATGCGATTTGTTACAGCAAATCCCGGATGCTCAGCCCAATCGATTGTTGCAAATTTAGCTCATGATAGGGTCATGAGAAACCACGGCCTTACACCAAGGAAGGTTGGATTTTTCATCCCAAGACATCTTGCAGATCGTCTGACTTGGTGGCAGGATCATCGCGCAGGTAGACGAGTCTATGGTCGTCTTGAGGAACAGGACGATACAACCGCATGAACCATCTTCTCGAAAAGAAAATTCACCGACGAACTCATGAGTCTTCGCTTCTTGCTATGCACATGAGCGAAGAGCAACAGGTTGCTGCATACTTCGATCTCGACGGAACGTTACTCAACGCCTCAAGCGAAAAAACGTTAACTGGAGTGCTTGCAAAAAGGCGACCTTGGCGCATACCTCATGCTACAGTTGCATGGACGCTTGGAACTGTATTTGGACTTTTGACTGGCAAATCTCCTTACGACGCTTTACGAAACCGAGGCCATCTTTCTCTCGCTTCTTGGTCGATATTGGAGAAGTATTCCGAAGAGATTGCTTCCACATTGCTCCAGCCAAAAGTCTCTCAACAGGCATGGGAAAAGGTTGCTTGGCATCGCCAACAAGGCCACCGACTTGTGTTGGTTACTGCCACTGTAGCGCCAATGGCCGAAGCTATGGGCCGAATACTAGGGATGGATGAAGTCTATGGCTGTGGCCCAAGCGAGCGTATTGGAATTCTCTCTGGCTCCGAACGAGGTTGGTCTGTTCCGAGAAGGAAAGGAAAAGTGCCTGTAGTGGAACGAGATGCTGAGGAAAACGGCCACGATTTATCAAAATGTTATGGCTACGGAAATACACTTGCTGATTCGTGGTTCATGCAAATTTGTGGGCATGCAATTGCAGTAAATCCTGAATCGCAGCTGAGATCCTTTGCTCAAAAGAACAATTGGGAAATCGTTGAATGGCCTTAATGACTTCATATAGTCTAGAAGTTAGATTCTTCATGAGCGGTTTATTTGACAACGACGAAGAAGAAAAAGAGACTCCATCAGCATCAATTGAGTACCAAGAAGGAAAGAAGAACGGATTCAAGAATCTCGTTAACGAAAGCTTCACTGCAATGCAGACTTCTTTCGATTACCTTCTAAAAACGATTGAAAATAATCCAGATAGGATTATTTTTGGGGTTGATAAAATAATCATTCTCGGGAAACTAGCAACGTATTCAATTCCTCTCGAGGGGCTTATTCAACGAATGAGAAACCCGTATGCAGGCGGCACAGGCCTTAACGCAACAACCGCTACGTTCAAGGGCAAACTCGATGGTAAAGAGACCTCAGTCTGCATCCAACCTGATCATCAAAATGTAGCAAACCTTCCTGGATGTGATGTTCTCGATTCATATTTTCTTATGCTGCTCAACGATGACAAGTTCATTCAACAAGAGAGGCACAGTCCTTTGCGACATGCTTTGCTAAATCTGTATGGCCTATCTGCGAGCCCAGCCTCTGCAGCATTCAAAGAGTTCCTTAATGCGTCTATGGAAGCCACATATATCCCTGAAGAAAGTGCGGTTGAAATTAAAGGAACAAATGGGTGGAAATGGAAAATGAGTGATGGAAATCCACTCGTTCCTGGCTACACAATCTGGTTCAAGAAACCAAGACAAAGAGCTTGGAAGAAAGTAGTCCAAGATACAACAGAGTTTGAGTATGGGTACCATTATGATGATGTCTTCAGCATTCTTGAATTGCTTTCTGATTCTCCTAGAGTTTTGGTGGAAGATGAAACCTACGCCTCAGATGGTTATTTCAGAAAGATGGTTGCTCCATACTATTCTCCTATTGAGAAGCGATTATTTGC
>CAXDRT010000146.1:0-4593 GCA_963991835.1 uncultured euryarchaeote | reverse complement strand
GTGTTGCCTTTGACCCGGGTGCTGCACAGAGATCGAGTAAGAGCGTATTCGGTTGAGGGTCAAGAACCAGAATCGGAAGCATACTGGCCGCTTCTTGACGCGTGATGCGTCCCGTATCATGGAGAAGAGCAAGCAGTTCACGAGTACCATCTCTGGCTGCTTGACCGCGAGCAAATGGCATCTCATATGCCTCATTTCCATGCGACCATGGAATTTGTTTTCCTCCCATTTCAATGATCTTCTCACGCGTCCAATCGTTGTCATGATGATGCATAGAAAGACGCAGTGTTTCTGGCAACGGAGTCGTTGCAACATCAATCCAGTCTTGTTTCAAGATTCCAAGAGACTGGGCAAATCCAGTCAGGGGAGCAACCTCTGCTTGCTCGAGCAAGCTGGTCTCACTTTCTCTGGCCCCCATGTCACGCCCTACAGTCTCGCCCCTTTTTGCATTGCGAACGCCGTTACCATCATATCGCGTTGATGTCTGGTCGAGACATGCTCGGTGACGAAATGCCATGGTTGGTGCCGTTGTTTTTCGGCTCCATAGCCATCTGGTTATTTCCAAAAACGATTGAATCATTTGCAAAAGACCGTAGTCAGCGACTGTTAATGGCATTACGATGGCTACCATTTACGCTTCTTGCAGTCATTGTCTCTCTGCGTATGTCATCCATACTCGGCCATGATACAGATCATTTGGAAGTCATCTCCTATCTTCAAACGGATTCTTCACTCACAGATCGACTTCACGTTCTCTTTGCTGGAGACGGAATCGTCGAATGGATGCTTCTTCCATTGGTCTATTTGTTTGCATGGAACGGTCAAGGAATGAAAGGGACATGG
Organism: uncultured euryarchaeote; assembly: GCA_963991835.1. Lineage (GTDB taxonomy): Archaea > Thermoplasmatota > Poseidoniia > Poseidoniales > Poseidoniaceae > MGIIa-L2. Next base: position 3,750 of record CAXDRT010000146.1, on the reverse strand, counting down.
AAAGAAGAACATCTCCAGAAATTCAAACGAACGTTGGCTCTTATGTTGCTGGTATCTGCAACAATGTTCTTCGACGATTCAGCCTATATTGCTCCTGAAACGTTCCCATTGACACCAATTCCTGGACCTTCAATCGATGTTTGGATGGTCATCACATTATTGATTGCAGAGGTGGTTGTTATCAGTGGATTGATGTCGATGTACGGGCCTTCTGAGAAGATGGAACGGTATGGCAATCGAATGTATTTGCCAACATCTCCGCTCTATCTGACGGCTTTTGCATACCTGGCGATGGCCTTCATGGATTCCTCAGTGTTTGACGCAGAATGGTGGAGTGATCCGTATCAAGACGACAAAGTTGCCATGATGTGGATGTGGATGTTTGTTGGATTCAACCTTCACGTGTTTGGTAGACCTATACGCGATATTGATTCGAAACTTGGTGCTGGAGATGGACGAAGTCGAGCCTTAGCATTCAGCATTGGAGTTTCACTCGCAATGTTGATTGTTGTCACTTCTTGGCTCATGCATCAACAAGATGCTCCTGATGCAACAGCGATTCGTTCCTCTTTCTGGTTGGTTGGATGGATTTCTGTGATGATGGCAATGGTCTTACTTCTTCCATTGCTTGGATTTGATGACGGTTCACGTCCAGAATTGGATTGGGCTCGTTGGACGCTTTTGTTTGGGCCAATGTTGCTGTTTGTGGTCCATCCGTACTCTCCATTCCTCTTGCTTGGTTCATGGTTTGCATTAATTGCGACAATGAGTTTACCATGGCTGCTTGAACACGATGCAAGAACACTTCCACTTTGGCAAGTAGCTGGTTTGAGTGGAGCGATGATTGCAGTCTTTTCAGCAACACTCCTTTCTGGACAAGGCATGATCATGGCCGTTCCTCTTGGTGGACTTCTCGCCGTTCTTTCATCCATGATGATGCTTCGACATGCTTCTGCATAACGTATGTTGAAACGCATTCACCGTTTGCCTTTACCATGGGCGAGGCGTTTCCTTTGGAACATGTTCCGTTTGCGCTCCCTTCTCGACCCTATGCAATATCGCAGGAATGGCGGCATTTGACATTCATGCATTGGGAAGTTGACCCAAAGGCATTGCAACCACATCTTCCTGAAGGTTTTGAAATTGATTTTTATGAAGGAAAGGCCTACATCGGTGCTATTCCGTTCATGATGGAGAAGGTACGGCCTCGAGGCTTACCATGGGTCCCAGGTGTCTCAACATTTCCTGAATTCAATATTCGCGCCTATGTGGTCAAGGATGGTAAGCCGGGTGTCTTCTTCCTCACGCTCGATGCAAAGAGTTGGGTGACCTGTTCCTATGCACCACGTGCGTATGGTCTTGCATACCGATACGCTAAGGCGAAGATACGAGTAGACGACTCCACCTTCACATGGGCTTCAAAACGGAAGAAAGACGGAGCTGAACTGAAAGGTGTTTCAACAAAGAAAGGATCTGAAATGGTTGCCGAAAAAGGATCATTGGAAGCATTCCTGTTCGAACGTTACTGCTTGTATAGTGAACACAAAGGGTGCCTGCGTAGAGCCTATGTTCATCACAAACCATGGACATATCATGATGCAGAAGTGGTTATGGAACGAAACACGTTGCTTGCATCGTACAATCTTGGCGTGGATGAACACACACCAGATCTTATCCATATGGCTGATGGGCTTCAAGTTCACACCTGGTCGATTGAAGTCGCAGAACGAATCAAACCTGATGATACTCGAGATTTCTTGTTCTTAGATGGGGATTGTGGACTCTGTCATCGTCTTGCTACGTTCATCGATAAGCGGTTAGGAAAAGGAAAACAGCTTGGATATCGCCCGATTATGGACGAGGATGCGCAACGAGTGATTGCAACATTGCCTCCTAAATTGCGGGATGCAGATTCAGTCTATTTGATTCGTAAAGGCAAACCCTACATCCGTTCTGCTGCAGGAATACGTGGTTTGTTGTACATGCGCTGGTATTACAAAATGTGGTATCCATTGTTCTGGCTGATTCCACTTCCACTCAGAAACATAGGTTACCGTTTCATTGCACGTTATCGCCATCTTGTGTTTAAGCGACCAACAGAATGTTTGTTTCGAGTGGATTGATACAAAAAGAAGAACAAAATGACCGTTTTGTGTCCAAAACCGTCGCGCTTGTTATATCTGAATTGTTGATGGAACAACTAGGAATCTTCGGATTTCTGGATGGGATGGGAATGAGCAGAGCGTTTCGCGCAGGCGTTGAAAAACGTCGCAAGATAAAGACTACAGTACAACAACGATCATGGCAACCTCTACGAGATTTGGCAGGATTAGAATCACGAACGCAATCAATAGGAACCGAAATGGGGCCGTTAGTAGACGTCCCTGCTCTGGTTCGAATTGAAAATGAGAAATGGGTCTTTGAGCAGATTGATCCAGAAGTTCTTCATCATCTCACACATCGATTGATTCTCCACGAGGAAGAAGGTTCTCGCACCATCGGTGCAACCGTAAGCCTCGCATCAGCAATGCATGTCGCAAAATGCATGGCTGAACAGGAACAAAAGATTGTTCTGATCCGTCCAATGTAGGACAGTATCAGAAGAGGTTCATAATTGCTTGAATAACGCCTTCGTTAACAAGGTAGAAGAATCCACCAACAACGAAACAAGCGAAATAGACTTGGAACGGTGAAATTTTCATGGCTTCTTCCGACTCCTCATCGAAGTATCGAATCAAACCGGCTGCTTGCTGAATACCGCTGCCTTCAGATTTCTTTGCCATGTGGACCATTCCATCCGAGTTGCCTTTCCTTTATCAACGCAACGCGCGTTCATTCGGATTCATTATCGGTCATATCGACGAATGGGACATCCTCTTCAATGACGAGCAGTGAGCCATCTGGACTTGTTTCTTCTTCACTTTCAATAGGGACGAGTAGGGCAGCCTCTCCACGAGACAAGGCTCGCTCCACAGCAGGTGTATTGTCATCGGCAAGGGCTTGATGAGCAAGGCCGATTTCAAGATGAGCCAAATCGATAAGATTGGTATCGACATCTCCTTTCTTCTCAAGTCTGGAAACGTGATGTTCAAGCGCTGCAATCGATTCAGAAAGAAGGCTCTTAGCACGCTTTTGATGAGCTCTCCAGAGCATTTCATTGGCTTTGAGTGAACTCCCAGTCTTTGCCAATCCCTTTTCAGCACTCCGTCTGTGAGCAAATTCCCATGGATTGTGCTGTGCGGATGCCGCAAGGTCGTGAATAACACGTGCACGATCCTCTACAGGACCTCTCATGATGATGATGTTTCGATAGCCAGAAGTAAGGAGACCAAAGCCCCAGTAAGGGATGGATTGAACAGATACGCGCAATGCTCCTGCGGTGAATTCAAGCATCCATCGCTGCTCATCAAAGCCAGGCACTTCAGTGAATACGGGTGTTTCAGCGCCAACACAACAACGAAGCAATGTTTCACAGACATCACCAAGGTAGACCTTACTCGAAGGTCCTTTGTGGTGAGCAGATCGAAGATATCGTCCAGACTCATCGACACAATGGTTTGACTTCGCTTTCCGCACCTGCGCATGGATTACAGAACGTTCTGGGTGAAGGTCGACCTCCATGAGGCGAGGAGAGCACACCAGTTCATCAATCCAACCCACGGGTAGGTCTGAATTTGAATTGGTGCAGATTAATCCTTTTTTCTTGAGATGATGGCGAATCCAATACTGATTGCAGCTATAGTTCCGAGA
>CAXDRT010000145.1:0-4642 GCA_963991835.1 uncultured euryarchaeote | reverse complement strand
GACTTGAGCCAACTGAGTTCTTTATGCTCTCCGTCTCTGGAAGAGAATCTCTTGTCGATACAGCGGTTCGTACTGCAAAGTCCGGATACATGCAACGCCGATTGATTAACGCAATGGATGATCTCAAGGTCTTCAACGATGATATGCTCTCTGTTCGAAACACTGCAAACCGTATTATCCAATTCTCCTATGGAGAAGATGGAATTGACCCAAGCCGTGGTGTTCATGGTTCAGCTTTCAACATCGATGTTATCATCGATGGTGCCCTTGGTACTGATGGAGTAACAGTCGTTACCCGTGAAAGTCTAGAACGTGAAGAGCGTGAAGACGATCTTGGTGCATGGGACGATGAGTCGACTGAGGTCGATTACGATGGAGGTGACAACTGATGGTAGTTAAGAGTGCAACCAAGAAGAAGCTCATGGATTTGGGCATTGCAGAAAACTTTGCTCACACACTAGCAAACGATCGAAAGTGGGATGACGTTAAGATTCTCACTGCACAAGAAATCGCTCAAATTTGTGAAACAGATTCAGAAACCTCTGCGACAATTCGTGGAACAATTGACGGTGCAATGAAGAAGAACCGTGCAAGCGGCTCTGAAGCGACAGGACCAGTTACTCAAGTTCGTAAGATGCGTGCTAGAGGAACCCGAACCCGTTCTCGTGCAAAGACAGCAGTTGATCTCGATGTCTATAATGTTGAGAAGAAACTTCGCTCGTTTGATGATGAACTTGCAGACGACAAAGTCTTCCAAGCCCTTCATGCAGCAGTTGACGACATGGGTACAAACCGATTCAGTGGTAAAATTATCCATGACATGACTCTTGCAATCCACGATCGTGGAATTAAGAAATTGACAAAGAAGCAAGCTTCCACAGTCATTAATGATGCATATGCTGCTCTGGACAAAGCCAGTATCGATCCATTCGAAGCTGCAGGAATTATCACTGCTCAATCAATTGGAGAACCAGGTACACAGATGACCATGCGTACGTTCCACTATGCGGGTGTTGCTACGGTCAACGTCACTCAAGGTCTACCTCGTATCATTGAGATCGTCGATGCACGTAAGGTCCCAAGTACGCCTACAATGATCATTCGTTTGATGCCGGACAAGAACTCTCCTGAAGAAGCACAGAAACTTGCTGCATCCCTTGAGATTACAACCACTGCAAACATTGCTCAAATTGAAACAGACGTTGCTCAACGACGACTTGTTCTCAAACTGAACAAAGGGAATCTCAAGCAGAAGAACATGACGGGTATGGAAGTCAAAGATAAACTCGAAAGAGCACTTCGCCTCTACGTTCAAGCTGACAAGGAAAAGAATCCAGGTACACTTACCATTATTCCTGGTGTTCATAACGAAGAAGATCTCGCAGATTTGCAAGATAATCCTCCGTCCTACACCATGCTTCTTCAACTTGAAGAAAAAATTCGCGACATGCGTTTGAAGGGTATTCCTAGCATTGAGCGTGCGAACGTCCAATATGATGACAAAAAAGGTGAATATTACCTCTCCACCATTGGTTCCAATCTCTCAAGAGTAAGCGAAATTGAATCAATCGATCGTTCTCGTACATACACCAACAATATCATCGAGATTTTCAATTACCTTGGTATTGAATCTGCTCGTCAAGCGATTATTAACGAACTTGAAACAACTCTGCTCAGTGCTCGTCTTGAAGTCGACGTCCGCCACCTTCTCATGGTCGCTGACGTCATGACCTCTGAGGGTGAAGTACGTGCGATTGGCCGCCACGGGGTTTCAGGAACCAAGCACAGTATTCTTGCACGTGCTGCGTTCGAAGTCACAGTTAATCACTTGCTCAAGGCAGGTATCATTGGTGAAACAGACCGTCTAACTGGTGTTGCTGAGAACATTATCGTCGGACAACCAATTTCCCTGGGAACAGGTAGCGTTGAGTTGTTCTACATCCCTGAAGAATGATTCCAACCATGAGAAACACATGTGGAGAATGGAGGAAGTAAAATGGATTTAAGCCGACAATTAAAGACAGCAATAACAACTGGTAGCCTACTTTTTGGACAACGACAAACTCTCGAGGCTTGTGCACGAGGGGATGCAAGATTAGTGGTCATTGCCGCAAATTGCCCAACTGATTACATCGATAACCTTCGGGCAAAGCATCCAGAAGTAACAGTGCATCAAGCATTTATCGTCAATCGTGATCTTGGTGTTGCTTGTGGTAAGCCATTCCCGATCTCAACTCTCTGTGTCATTGATGCAGGTGACAGTGATTTGCTTCAACTCGATGACAATATGTCCTGATTTGTCTACTCGACAAATGAAAGGCTTGATGTCTGTTAAGGGTATGGCTTACACATGCGCACGCATGTTAATGCAGCAACAGCCCTACTTTTGACAGCCTTGATGCTGACATCTCTTCTTGTTATTCAACATCCATCTCCAGTTGAAGTGTTGTCTGATGATTCGAGTTTCGATGAACCTCTACTCACTTCAGGTCGCTCTTCAAGTACTTCCATTCTAGCTGCAGGTAGTGGAGCAAATAACGAAGATGGAGAACATATCGAAGCACTTCCAAATGGAGGTTGGGTCATTGGTTCTGAATACAATTCAACATTAACTTATGGAACCAAAACCTTGTCACCATCTTCTCCGTATGCAAACGAATTTTATCTTGCAATGATGGATGACAAAGGTGCTTGGTCGAATCTTATTGGGGCCAATCACAATTATGGGAGCGGAGGAATTTCTTTTCTAACAGACATCACTCTCGGCATGGCTGGTGAAATTTTTGTATCTGGATATTATTATGGAGAAATTGCTTTCGGCGCACCTAATCCAAACACCCTTATTTCAAACCTCAATCCAAATTATCATGCTGAGGGTTTCGTTGCAAAAGCAGACCCGACAGGCAATTGGATGTGGGCGAAAGCTTTCACAACGCTTGTCAATGGTAGCGGAGAGAATAGCCTCACATCAGCTATGCAAGTCGACATGATGGGTAATCTCTTCTTGACAGGTACATTCCAAGGAGAGACCGATTTTGGAGGGATGAGTTTGAATGCAACAAGTCAGGACGTTTATCTTGCTAAATTCGATGGTAATCAAGGCACTCTTAGTTGGGTGATCTATGGAGGAGGTATCGGTACAGACAGTGTTTTTGACATGGCACTTACTCCAGGTAACAGTGTAAAACTAGCAACTTACACCGATGGGCTCTCTCAATGGGGGTCAAATACATACATTGCAGTTGGAAACCTTGACGCAGTTATCGTTGAAATTGATGCTAATGGAGCAGTATTAGGAACAACTGGGATGGGTACAAGTGGTCAATCTACGCTCGTCTTACAGATTAAAGTCGATGGAGGAGGCGACACCTACCTCTCAGGAACATTTGGAGGAACTTTGTCGAGTGGTGGTTGGACAGCAACAGCTACGCACGGTGGAAATGATATTTTCATTGCCAAGAGTGCCACTAATCAGGCAAATAGTTGGGCTACTGTTGCAGGAACGAGTTCAACCGATGAACCACAAGGCATGGCGATTACTTCCAATGGCGGTGTAGTCTTTGGAGGATATCTATCCGCAACATTCTATGCTGGCTCTAAATCACTTTCAAATCAAAATGATGATGGATTTGTTGTTGGTCTTTCACCGAATGGAGCTGTTGATTGGATTGAACGAATTGGCGGATCACAATTTGATTATGTATTTGCTATGGCATCGAATAATTCTGATTATATTGGAGTTACAGGTGCGTTCTCAGGGTCTATGACTCACAAGGGCACGCAAGTCACTTCTGGTGGACTTCGCGATGTTTATGCATGGGTATTCGATCCTTCTTCTCTCAAAGATACTGATGGTGACGGGGTCTTAGACTCGGCTCCAGATAATTGTCCTACTGTCTCAAATTCAGATCAGGCAAATACTGATGGTGATTCACAAGGAGATGCTTGTGATTCAGACGATGATAATGATGGCTTGACCGATAACTTCCCAGACAACTGTCCTCGAAATGGTGAATTTAATTGGACAAGTTCACGTGATTTCAGCGATCCAGCCTCATCAACAGATTGGGATAATGATGGATGTAAAGATGATTCAACAGAAGATACTGATGACGATAATGATGGAGTTGCAGATGGGGTAGATGCCTGCCCGAGAACAAGTTATTCTCCACCTCGCCCAACATGGGTCTCCGATTCTGCAACAGATATTGATGGTGATGGATGCCGCGATTCCGATGAAGATACAGATGATGATGGAGATGGATTTGAAGACGCTGCGGACGATTGTCCAACAGTGATTGGAACCTCTACGATGGGTACAGACGGATGTCTCGATTCAGACGGTGATATGTGGTCAGATACGAGCGATGACTGTCCTAATCAAGCGGGGAACTCCACTGCTGGTGGTCTCAATGCTTGTCCTGATGGTGATGGAGATGGCTGGGCTGATACAATCGATGATCTTCCTCTTGACCCAACTGTTTGGAGCGATTCTGATGATGATGGCTATGGCGATAATCTTGGAAGTACTCCTGCAGAGGCTTGGCCAGATCCGCCCGGGACCTCTACTGTAGACCGAATTGGTTGTGTCGATGCTGATGGTGACGGACTCTCTACTCCTACAGCTGTATGGGGTGTTGAC
>CAXDRT010000144.1:0-4678 GCA_963991835.1 uncultured euryarchaeote | reverse complement strand
ATGTTGATGCTATGAGTGCGAAAAAACGCCTACTGGCTGAATTGTTGGCAAATGTTTCCAAATTAGTTGCCAGAGATAGGCTCCAAGAAGTGGCTCAAGGTGTCAGCGATTGGGCTCGCGTACTTCGAACATTACGGCAGGAAGGGTGGGATATTGAAACCATCACCGGTCCAAAAGGGGGGTATATTCTACACTCTGCAATACAGGGTGAGGGTGTAGAACGGTCACCGATTTCTCCTCGCCTCCGTGCTGCGATTCTGAATCGAGATAATTACGTATGTTGCATGTGTGGTTATGGGGCAGCCGATGGTCGAAAACTTCAGGTCGACCATAAAACTCCTGTTGATCTTGGTGGAACAAACGATGAAGACAACTTATGGACGACTTGTGCTGACTGCAATCAAGGCAAAAAGAACCTGTTTGACGACTCAAGGTTGGCTGATATAAACCAAGTCTTGAAACTCAGCTCTGCCGAGAAGCGTTTGTCCGCCTTCTTTGAATTGTACCCAAATGAAGCACACGATGTGTATGTTCTTGCTGCAATCGGCAAGGGTCGCGATTGGACAAGAGCAGTACGGAAGGTGCGAGAAGGTGGATTGGACATTCAATACGACGCAAAGGCCCAAACGTATACCAACGTCACTTAGCGCCGATGATGCTGCTAAGCAGTAAGGCAACCTCTTCGATTAGAGGAATCGCAACCGAGTTTCCCATTTGCTTGTAACGCTGCGCATTGCTCATTTTCTCTGGGAAAGAAAACTCATCTTCACCATCCTTGATGAATCCGTAGCCCTTGAATCCCTGAAGTTTAGCCCATTCATCTGGCGTCATTGCTCGAATGCACTTGTCGTTGAGTGGTGTTTGCTTTGTTCCAACAATGGTTCCAGGTATGTGCTCTTGATGGTCGATGACCAAGTTGCGCTCTTTCCCAGAACCACCTGTTGCCAAAATGGTGTTTGAAACGGGTGCTTCAATATCATCGTCGTTGACAATAACGTAACCAAACCCATTGCCACGAGCTTCCTGTCGTTTACGGTGAGTTTCAAGCGTGTCTACATATCCTTGTGATAAGTAATATCGTGGTTCATTGGCGTAGTCAAGAAGGTGATGGAGATCATCGTAAATCGGCCCTCTTGTTCTTTTCTTCGGAAGTTCAAAATCGTCGAGATTGATACCTCTGCTCTCCAAAAATTCGGTTTTAATACCTAACAGGTACACCCTGGGACGGTTTTGTGGAAGACCGAAATTTTTTGCGTTACGGAGAAGTGAACTTCGCTCAAATGAAATGTTCCCATCATCATCAACACGTGTTCCCACGATACTGTATCCTAATTCAGTGATAAGTGTTTCAAGAATAACCTTGATGGTGTTTCCACGCTTGTGTGTTAAGAGCCCTTCCACGTTTTCTAGGAGGAATGCCGTTGGATGTGATGCCTTCAACATCTCAGCAATATGAAAGAAAATAGTGCCACGAGTCTTGTCTTCGAAACCTAACTTGTATCCAACTGCACTGAAGGCTTGGCACGGAAATCCAGCGAGTAGGAGGTCGTAATCTGTTTCTGCAGCGGTTTGTTTGAATTCTTCGGTGGTAAGATCAGCAAGTGGATTTTCTCCAAAAAGATGCTCATAGGTTTTCGCTGCATAACCATCGTTTTCACAAGAAAGGACATTCTTGAACGGGCCAGCGAGTTCAAAGCCTCTTCTGATGCCTCCTACTCCTGCACAGAGGTCAATCATCTTCCACATAAGTCTCCATTAAAGCCAACAGTCTTTGAACGTTTATATTTAGTACTCAAAGTTAGAATTCTACTCTATTGATAGGTTCAGACTCACAAGGTTTGAACATCGTAGGGTTCGGACGACATGGGTTTCTTCTCTCGGCATATCTAAAGCATTTTTTGGATTACTCAAAATTGATTAAACAGGTCAGACTACAGTTACCATGGCCAGAGTTTCCCTGCTGGTGCAGTTAAAGCACTTAAGAAACAGGGACTCTTGAAATGATGCTGGGGATTTATTGACCACCATGCATTGGGAAGGCCATGAAGAAGAAAGGATACTTTCTGGCTCTGCTGATTATTCTTGTGCCTCTTTCATATTGGGCGGGTTCGGTTGGAAACGACGCTGAAAGTCAAACAGGGTCAGAAGATGCCTTATTGAGTGTGAATTTGGCCCAAGAACAAGAAATTGCATCATTGGAACAAGAAATATCCTCATTGAATGATAATATATCTCAACAGGAAGCCCAGATTTCGAGTCACGTAGAAGAAATTGACATTTTAAACTCGGAAATATCTGCACTCGAAGCCGAAATCGCCTCTCTTGAGAACAATCATAACTCCACAGAGGAGCAAAAAAATGCGGTGATCGCTGAGTTGGAAACTGCGGTGGCATCTCTGAACTCCACAATAATTGATTTGAATTCCCAAATCGTTCAATACCAACAAACATTGAGTCTAAGGGACCTGGCCATCGTCGGGTATGTCGAACTTGTAGGGAGTATCCAATCGGAGAACACAAATCTCAGTGCACAGATTACGACGCTGAATCTGATTATTGAGGAGTTACAATCAACAATTGACGAACTTCAAGCAACCCTCTATCCATACTCTTGCCCCTTTGGAAGTTCAATCTCAGGTGCTTTTACTGGTTCGATTTATGCCAATCCGGGTGCAGTGTTCTCCAATGATCCGAACTTACCAAACGATCACAGCCCCCAAGCAATAGATTTCCAGGTCACCCTAGATGGGTCGCCTCTGGAGGGGTGCGAAATCCGATTCGAAATGGAGGATAGCAATGGCTGGTTCTTTCCAGCATATAGGCAAACAAACAGCAATGGTGATTTACATGGATATTGGACTGCAGGTTCGATGATTGGTAATCAGACAATGAGTGCTTACATCACTTGGCCAAGTGGGGAGAGGGGGTACCTCAACACATCTGGTGAAGTGACCAATACTAGCACTAGGACAAATTCAATTCATCTAAATTACGAGCCTAGTGGAGAATATGAGATGTTTAGTATCCAAGCAACGCCGGGAACAGGGCCAGTAGCAACATATTACGCAACAATTACTTGGGCCGGTGCTTATGGTGGGCTTCAGTTCGATGGAGATACGACCAAGGTCATATTTTCTACATGGGACATCAACGGAATGGAAGCAGAAGTCATCGACAACGGATCTTGCAACGTACTTCATGGATTTGGTGGCGAGGGCACTGGGGTGAGCTGTAGGCTGATGCTTCCTCCAAGTGTTCATGGTTTGATACCAGGCCTTCCAAACGATTACATGCTAGTCCCAGGGCACACCTATGAAACATCATTGGAGATTTCTGATTGTGGAACAAACTGTCAAGATTACACATTTTTATTCACCGATATAACAAGGGGCTTAGGCCCAATCAGTTTAGGAACTCAGCGGTACAAGTCTGATTCGGTTAATGATTGGGCATCGAGTTTTGTTGAGGAATGGGCTCCAAATGGAAACTGTCTTTCAGCGGAACGATCCATTCTATTTCACGATGTTAAGGCAAAGGTAAACGGGGAATGGGAGTATTTTGATCGGGCTAGATTTACCCCCAATTATGTACCAAGCAACAACGAAATATGTGCAAACTATTACGCCGAGGGGACTGAGGATGGTTTCCAATTATCCAGTGGAGGGGATCGATTAGTCGGACAACCTAGAATTTCTGGCGACACATATTTCCCAAACACAAGATACATTGACATCATTCTGAGTTAAGTGATCGGAACTCATTTATTACACCACTAAAACCTCATGATAGTTTGATCTACTCTACCTACTGCCTCACCAAAACCAGAACACTGGTGGCGGACGTACCAGGATTCGAACCCGGGTTTTCGGCTTAGAAGGCCAAAGTGATATCCAAACTACACTATACGTCCTTAACCGGTGCGACGGCTTACTATTGAAGAAGGTTACAATCGATTAGAGTGGTCGAGCGCACTTAACACAACGCCTTGGTTTACGTACAGTTCTACGCTTCCATTCATAGCCGCAATGGCTGCAAGACCACGATTGTACTGTCTGATTACCAAGTACTGCATCTCTCATTCTACGCAGAAGTGGTGATTCTTTGAGGGAAGGCGCCGGAGCGATTTCTGAAACAAGACGATCATGTTCTTTGGAGTGGATTGTCAGTCCAGCAGCGTGTAATAGTTCGTGAACGAATGTGTGGCGATATAGCATCTCATCTTCTAGTAAAGCCGGATGTAAGCCAATTGTAATTGCACCTGGATCAAGACGAAGTTTACGCCGACGAATTAACTCATTACTACCTTCTTCGAATCGAGTCATACCGAGACGATCATCAGTCACTTCGAGCCATTCAAGAGAGATTCTATCAGCAACCCATGGCCTAAAGACTGCATCTAATACTCCCGATAATACCCGAATTGCCGCCTCTATGGAACCTTCTGGAAGATGAGGGTCAACATCTGGGACAGGCGTATCGGAAAGGAAGCCTGAACTTGACTTGCCTGCCATGAACTTCCCACATGCATCCCCCTCATAGTGATTGGTTTGGGAATGCTTATGTCGTGCCCCTAAGTCGGAGGATTTGCGTAAGCACCCACATGGGCGTGTAGATCAGTTGGAAGATCGCTACCTTGGCATGGTAGAGGCCCCGAGTTCAAATCTCGGCACGTCCACTT
>CAXDRT010000143.1:0-4716 GCA_963991835.1 uncultured euryarchaeote | reverse complement strand
CCAAAGGTACTCCCACAATTACCAGTTCCTGTTCCTGTAGCCGCAGGGCCTCCACTACCACCTGGTGGTTTACCAGATGGGTGGACTATGGAACAATGGAACCATTATGGAGAACAATATCTCCAGCGCATGGGTTTGAACTGATACGTTGAAAAGGATGAGCGACAGCGACAAGCCATGCTCAACATTGTTTTGTTCGGACCTCCTGGTGCTGGAAAGGGTACACAGGCTCAAAGAATGATGGATGCTACAGGATTGCCCCAAGTATCTACTGGAGATATGTTACGTGCAGCAGTCAAGGCAGGAACTCCGGTTGGAATTGAAGCTAAATCATACATGGATGCAGGAGCTCTTGTTCCAGATTCAGTCATCATTGACTTGATTCGTGATCGTCTCGTTGAAGATGATGCTAAGAATGGAGTCATGTTCGACGGTTTTCCACGAACAATTCCACAAGCAGAAGCATTATCTGCAATTGTTGATGTTTCAGCAGTATTGGCTATCGATGTGCCTGATGAACGCATTGTGGAACGAATCTGTGGTCGATACAGTTGTGGAAACTGTGGAGCTGTATATCATGATACATTCAATCCAATAAAAAATGGAATTTGTGTATGTGGCTCATTTGTTGAAAAAAGGCGAGCAGATGATGTTGAAGAAACAGTTCTTGCTCGTTTAGAAGCATACCATAACCAAACATCCCCACTCGCAGATTATTATCGTAATGCTGGAATATTTCACCTGGTAGATGGCGACCGTGATATTGACGTAATCACAACAGATTTACTTGCAGTCCTTGGATGAGTGTTTTCCATGGGTCGGCGTAACAGACTTCATCGAGACAAGCGAAAAGCGCATGCTCATTGGTCTCAAACACAACTTCTCAGTTTACTCAAAGACGCTTCCACATATACTCCAGAACAACGTTCAAGATTTGCAGTACATCTCGTGAAAGTCTCTCGAAGACATCGAATTCGATTGCCAAGTGAAGTGCGTGAAATTTTTTGCAGGACCTGTAACACCTTGCTTAGGTACGGGGATAATGCCAGCATCCGCTTTAGAAACGGTCAAAAAATCCAAACTTGTTTTTCTTGCAACTCAATTCGTCGAATACCATATCATCAACATTCTAGGAAGGTGGAGGCATGAGTGTCCCCAATCATATCACTCGTCAGGCAAAAGATGCGTCACTTCCAATTACGATGAGAGTTGGAAAATCTGGTTTGACAGATTCAGTTGTTGTTGAACTGGAGGGTCAATTATCCTCTCGTGCATTGGTTAAAGTCAAAGTAAACCGAGGATTATATGCTCGGGACGATCTCAAAACAGTATGGAATATCATGGCTGAAAAAACAAATAGTACTGTTGTATTTGCCAGAGGAAATGTTGCTGTATTTTGGCGGAATTGAACAGCGCCGTAACCCAATCCTCAAAGGGGGATTGTAGTTGCAATAGGATATGGGCGGAAAAATCCTGTTCTCTAAGAGACATCCTGCACAACTTGTCGCGCTTGTTTCACTCTTGTTTGTAGGCACAATGCAATTCATCAAATCGAGCCAAGCTGCTGGAGGCGGTGACGGAATCGACCTCACAGTCACTATTCGAGATGGCTTGAATGATCAAGCAGTTTTTGTTGGTCTTGGGATTCTCCTGTTTGTATATGCTCTTATCATTACTGAAGTTGTTCATCGAACATTAGCCGCAACACTCGGTGGTCTCCTTGCAGTCATTGCTTTGAATCATTATTCGGTTGAGGAAGCACTTAGCCTCAAAGCCGTTACAACAATGATCGATTGGGAAACAATCGGACTCTTGCTAGGAATGATGGTCATGGTTGGTATCATTTCTCATACGGGTGTGTTCGAATGGTTTGCTGTCCAAGCATACAAAAAGAGCGGTGGGGAAATATGGACTCTCGTCGTAATTCTGTGTGCTGTCACTGCAGTCCTCTCAGCCTTTTTAGACAATGTTACAACGATGCTTCTTCTAACTCCAGTCACAATCAAAATCGCACAGGTTCTCGATTTAAAACCGATACCAATTCTCATTTCTGAGGTACTCTTCTCAAACATTGGTGGTGCAGCCACAATGATTGGCGATCCACCAAACATTATGATTGGTTCAGCAATGTCTCCTGATGCCATTAGTGGAAACAAAGACCAAGATATAGCCAACTTAGCCAATGACGGTGTTACATTCAATGATTTCATCATCGAAATGGCTCCAGGTATTCTGATGACTATTGTCCCATCCTTCATGCTTATTCGCTGGTTGTACAAAGACGAGTTCAGTGGTCGAAGAGATCGTGATATCACCGAACTTGAACGTCAATATGCAATAAAAGACGTCAAGGGATTGAAAATAAGTGGTGCAATTCTAACACTTGTAATTCTTGGATTCTTCCTCCACCCAGTGATTCACCTTGCTGTCTCATGGGTTGCTCTATCTGGGGCGCTGATCATGCTTTTGGCTACAAACCGCCACGAACTTGAAGAACCACTCGAACACGTAGAATGGACAACCCTCCTTTTCTTTGCAGGATTGTTTGTATTGGTACATTCTCTCCAGTATATGGGCGTCATTGATTACATCGGAGAATACGTTGAGAAAGCCATCAAGTTCTTCCCTGATGATTATCGATTAGCGGCAGCAGTTCTCATCATTCTATGGGTTTCTGCTATTGCTTCTGCTTTCATCGATAATATTCCTTACACTGCTACAATGATCCCAATCGTGTTGTCTCTAGCCGTTGAACTCAGTCTCGACCTCGGGCCGTTGATTTGGGCACTTGCCTTCGGAGCATGCCTTGGAGGAAACGGTACCCTGATTGGTGCTTCTGCTAACGTTGTTACTGCAGGGATGGCTGAAGAAGCAGGTTATCCAATTTCATTCAACGAATTTTTCAAGGCTGGTTTTCCAGTCATGTTACTCTCAACATTTATCGTGTCATTTTACATGATTTTGGTCTATGTTGTCGGTGGAGAAGATGGTGCAACGACTTGGAAGATTGTTCTCGTCGGCATTTCACTCCTCGGAATTATAGCACAATATTCCCGTGGAAGAGCTAAAGGTAAATCTCCTGCAGAAGCTCTTGTTGATGACGATTTTGATGAACTTGTGACAAGCATCAAATCAGTGGTTATCAAAACAGCATCCAACGTGGACGATGGCGAAGAATAAGCCCAAACAGGCGTTGGGTTGAAGAACATGGACTCTGAGGGTCCAATGGAGTCATCATGAACGAATGTGCAGTCTGTGGAATCCTCTACCTTGCTGGACCGTCGTGTCCTGCTTGTGGTTCCCAGTTACGTGCACAAGATCAATCATTCTCCGACTCAGATGCAGCAATTCCAACAGAAGTCCCTGGCCTCGACGATGCAGCACAAGCGTGGTATGATCTCGAGGGTATAGAGGCTCCAGAGGAGGTTGAAGAAGATTCAACTTCGTCGTTGCCCTTTGGTTTTGGTGGTGAATCTCAAACACACCTGTCTCGTTTACCATTCGGTATTGGAAGCCACCCCGAAGGTATTCCCTTTGCAATCTCTGAAGAAGAATATGAATCACCAGAAGGAAATACGCAGGAGGTACAAGTTCCTGACATGACCTCGGTGGAAAGTGTAAAAGAATCTCTCGAAAAGCCAGTTATTCCATCATCTGAAATTCCTGAAACACTTGCAGAAGCACCAGATTTGCCTTTGGTTGAGGAAATAGCTCCACCTGTTTCTTCTCCGATACGAGTTACAGCAATTCCTATTGTCGAACCTTCAGTTGATACCTCCGATTTGCCAGATGAATGGTCAATTGAATCCTTTGGCGGCAGTGACCAAATATTCACTGCCGAAGAAGACGTTGTCGAGGTTGTGTTTTCCGACCTAGAAGATACGATTGTTCATGTAGAGCATGACAACGATAACTACCCTCAGGTCGATCGAGATTCTTTTTACTCAGAACAATCACTCCAGCCATTCGATTTGCATCCTGCAAAGGCACTCATGGTCGATGTTGGTAATGATTCAGAATCTCGGGGGCTCTTAGAATCTGGATTCACATCGATTGGACAAGGTGACTGGCGTTCCGCTGCACGTTCATTCCAACAAATTGTAGCACGTTATCCGCAAGACGCAGGTGCAATGAACAATTACGGGATTGCCTTGTTGCAAGTTGCATCGAGCATGCAACATTCAAACGATCCGATTGAAGTGGCCAATTCAGCTACACAATTCGAAGCAGCAATTCTCTCCTTGCGAGAAGCAGTTCGTACAAACTCTTCACAGCCTGAAACAATATACAACTTAAGCCAAGCATTGTTGCTAAGTGGGCGTGAAGAAAAGGCTCTGGCGTTGCTAGATATGGCTGGGAATGAAAGCCAAAGTCAATCGAATTTTACAAATCTCCGAGCAGCTATTCTAGCCCAATTGGGGAGGTATGACGAAGCCAAGAGACTCCTCATGCCCCTTCAAGAAGATAGATTAGTTTCTAACAACCTGCTCAAGTTGCCTGCATTATAGGGCAATTTGGCCGTTTGCTATGAGGATATCAGCCGATTAGTCATCCGATTTATTCATATACTAATGGTAGGTCGGAAGGTTGCTTAGCACCTCGGCAATTGCTGTCGGGGGAAGGGCTGAGGAGGACCATCCCTCGGGGAGGTGGTCTTCTGCGGAAGCCGAATTGGCATGAATTAGATACCGAAGGGTTACTCGCATGGTGTGGAAT
>CAXDRT010000142.1:0-4809 GCA_963991835.1 uncultured euryarchaeote | reverse complement strand
AAACAGAAATCCTTGACGAAGACGGGGATGGCGTAGCGGATAATCTTGACCTCTGCCCCGGTACTTCTGTTGCTGCAGAGCCCACTGAGGATGAGTTAATCGATTCTGACGGTTGTAATTCCTACCAATTTGATGATGATGGAGACGACGTGAATAACGTTGCTGACCTTTGTCCAATGACTCCTGCTGGAGAATCAGTAGATGAGGACGGGTGCTCTCAATCACAATTCGATGATGATGGCGATGGCGTGATGAACAACCTTGACCTCTGCCCTAACACCCCTGCTGGAGAATCTGGAAACGTATACGGTCATGATGGCTACCGTCGGAATAACATTACTAGCCCACTTGTCTTTGATGAATCATTGTATGATATAAATTCCCCAATTTTAGGGTGTTCTCAGTCCGAATACGACGATGATGCAGACGACGTGTGGGACGATGTTGATCTCTGCCCACTCACTCCTACTGGAGAGACTGTAGATGCAGACGGATGCTCTCAATCACAACTCGATGATGATGGAGATGGCGTGATGAATAATCTTGACCTCTGCGCACTCACTCCTATTGGAGAAACTGTAGATGTTGACGGATGCTCTCAATCACAACTCGATGATGATAATGATGGCATTATGAACGATGTTGACCAATGCCTCAACACGTCCAGTGGCTCAAACGTTGATTCTACTGGTTGCGGGCATTACAATGACGCGATTAGCGCAAAAAATATTTGGGGACTCCACACTCTCAACGATATGGTGTATTTCTTTAGTGCTGACCTCGAGAATGGCCTGGCGCTTTGGAAAGATGACCCTACCAATGGTGTATCCTTGGTAAAAATTGTTAATCCGGCAGAAAATGGAATATGGCACAGTTCCCTTTCAATTTCAAAGGCAACAAATTGTGGAATGATCAAAGTGAGTGAATGGTCAGGAGATACTCTGTACTTTTTTGCCGATGATGGAATTAACGGAACCGAATTATGGAAAAGCGACGGAACAGATGCTGGCACAGTCATGGTCAAAGATATCAATCCTGCAGGAAGCAGCAGATGGAGTCATTGCCATGACAGCAACAGTCCATGGACGACTCCTGTTGCGACAGGTGCTATGATTTACTTCTGGGCTAACGATGGAACCCACGGATATGAATTGTGGAAGAGTGACGGAACAGAAATAGGTACAGTCATGGTCAAGGACATTACCAGTGGAACGAATGGTTCTTTTGATGGCTCAGATCTTGTAATCTTTGGAAATACGCTGTACTTCAGTGCAATGAACGACACTGCACGAAATATGGCTCTACCACCCACCAACTTCCCTGATTTGTGGAAAAGCGACGGTACGGAAATAGGCACAGTAAAGGTCACGGAAACCGAGTTTTATGATATTGAACAACTTACAGTTGTAGGTATCACGCTTTATTTCATGGGGGATGCAAAAGCCCCTGGTTTTGAACCGGACAAGGGACGAGAGTTGTGGATGACCGATGGAACTGACGCAGGGACTGTCATGGTGAAGGACATTCGGAGCGGATCAGCTGGTAGTTATGGTTATAGCTTCACATCATTTGGTGATGTTTACTTTGTAGCAAAGGATGGACCCCACGGATATGAATTGTGGAAGAGTGACGGAACAGAAACTGGCACGGTGATGGTAAAAGATATCAACGTCGGAAGCAGTGGCAGTTATCCCAGTCAACTTACTGTTGTGGACAATGTCCTCTACTTCCTTGCTGATGACGGAATAAACGGTTGCAAATTATGGAAATCTGAGGGACATGAGTCTGATACAGTGATGGTTAACAGCACGGTTTCCCATGATTGTTATACCAGCGGAACGAATGAATATTTCTTGAATTTCGGGGCATCTCTCTACTTTAGAAGTGACTCAGGTTCAAGCAACTTCTCAGGATGGGTTTCAGATGGAACACCAGAAAGAACCAACCCTATTGAGGGATTCAATGCGAGTGATTCAGTCAGGGGTGTAAGTCAATGGCTCTTCATTCATGAAAACAACATGTATATCCAAGTGATGTCAGCACCTGGTATTGTAACATTAGTGAAAATTTCAATTTGATCTCCATTATCAATACTTACGTGATTAAATTCTAGTGAGGTGGATAAATGAATAGTATATGTTCACGAGGGTTCCTCCATATACCCTCATGCATGAATTAGACATTCACTAGGGTTTGCAGTGGGCCCTTCACAACCGTACGGTTATACACGTATACGGCTGCAAGGGGGCCCCTTGTACACGCTTGTCGTTGAGTATACCCCTACGACCACGGGTAATCGTAAGGGGGACCCTTTGATAGGAAAATCCCTCGAGGAAAAAATGAAACGAATAATAATTAATATGAGTTTACCCTAGGAATAAATATGCATCCTCTCAACGGTAAAACCTTCTTGCTGCAAAACCAATATCCAGGATATGATTACAAATTTGTCAGCTTCAGGACTGAAGATCTTGCATTGAGAACAATATATGAACAGCATGATGCAATGCCCATCCAGTTTGTTGCCGTGGAAGGGAATCCTAACACCTATCACCTACTTAACAAATACAAAGATGGTTCGGAAGCGGACCGGGCATATGATCAGTGGATCTCATTTGCCAACGACGGAAAATGGTTGTACTGTAGGTATCCCCAAAAAACCGACGCAATGCCGGTACAGATAGAACACGTTGAAGCAGATACTATCATCATGAACAATCAGTGGCCTGGCCAAGAAGCATTCTGGATATCCTTTGCCGATGATGGTAAATGGATCCGTGCGACTTATCAGAAAAAGGAAGCCATGCCGATGAAGCTTATTCCAGCTTGAACACGATTAACATGTATCCGTGGGTTTGCAGTGGGCCGTATTGAACGCTACGCAACAAAATGTAGTGAACTAATGAAGTGAATAAAAGAATAACACATATTCATGAGGGGTACTCCATAAATCCCTCGTGCATAGATTATGACGTTCACAACGGTTTGCAGTGGGCCATATTGAACCGTAGGGACGAACATGACCCACAACAATCCCATTAGTATACATAACCTGAATACAAGGGATCTAACTATCGACCCTTGTATACACACCTTATTCACTTTCATCTACCATTGAAACTCTCTGGAATTTCTTTTTCATATCCAAAAATATCTTTTCATAAAGATGATATGATATTGGAACGGTGATAACAAGAAGCAAAACACCAAGCAGAGAATCAGATAAAGGCCATTCCTGCCCTGGCGCTCTGTAAGATCCAGTGGCTAGGTAGAATCCTTGCCAGATGTAGATTCCATAGGATACCTGCCCAATGTATCGTATTGGAGCCCATTCCATAGCCCTAACGAGCAGAGAATCTTGATTAGCAACAACCCAAAGAATTCCTGCTAGAATGCCAATTATTCGAAAATCCCTTACAATAATTGGATGACACGAAAACCAGAAATCAACAAAAAATCCAGAAAAGAATAGCATTGTAAGTAAGATGTTTAATCTCGAAGTTCGAAAAGTTTTTTCCCATATTTCGGTGTGAATAAAAATACCACCGATACAACCTGCAAGCAAGTAAACAGCCGCACTTGTAGTCCAAAGTTCAACAAAGTATTCAGAACCAATTCCAGTCTCGTACATCAGATGATTGTTTACCAGTTCTAATCCAATGAAGAATACCGTAAGGGCTACCAAAATTTTCTGCAAAGATCTCGTTTTTTTTAACATCAAAATAAGAACCGGCGGCCATATCAGATAGAAATGCTCCTCTACAGCAAGTGACCAAGTGTGCCCCAACATAATGTTGTATTCAGATTTGGGTACAAAATTAAAGCCGTAAATTGATGAAATTAGAATTTGCTTCAAAGATGTATTTGTATCAAAAAAGAAACCAATCAATACAACGGACAAAATAAACAGATAAAATAACGGGAAGATCCGCAGTGCTCTGCGAACCCAGAATTTCTTCATATCTATATTTCCGAATTTCTTTCTCTCTCTTACTAAAAGATGAGTAATCAAGAATCCAGATAATACAAAGAAAATCTCTACTCCGTGCCATATTAGGCTATACAATGGAGAAGATTCGTAATACCAGTGGATAAACAATTGCAAGTGAAGTATTACCACAGTAATTACTGCATAGGCGCGGATTCCATCCAATCCAAGAATACGACCAGTCACAGACTAAGGTCTTCTATCATTTAAAAAAAAGTTATTGCAATGGAGTAAAAGTCGATAGGTTTATTTCGAGGGCGATAAAATGAGAATATTCTATCTTAGTGTACATGACGGGTCGGGTTGTGCACGTATACGGTAGCGACGCTACCCTGTCATTTACCGCCTCTTTTTCCTTTGATTCCTCGTTTGTTGAATGCTTCCAAATCTCCTCTTTCTTCAGAGAAAAGTTGGCCAGTAGGGGAATATGCTGTTCTCATCGTAAATATTGCATTAAGTGTCATTATTGTCAAGCGTTTATGGAGAATCCAATTGCCGTCGAATGAAGAAGAATAAATTAAGAAAACCAAGGGTGTTTTCCAAAATTATTTTCAGGTACGTTTTTCCCAGTTTCTAAATAATATTTTAATCCCAACAATACAGATTTGAGATAGCGTCTAAGTCGCGGCTCAATCCAAATCTTATGAGGCAAGTAGGCTACAGCATTTGGCAACTTAGCCAAGATGTATGGATACACTGTGATCGTCAACTTGGATTTACCTTCAGGCTTTGACTCTAATTCCCAAACCACATAGGAAAGAGGCCCGTCTTCACTACCTATCAAGAGAGTATACCTGATTCCATCCTCCCATGTTTGGAAA
>CAXDRT010000141.1:0-4816 GCA_963991835.1 uncultured euryarchaeote | reverse complement strand
TTTTTCAAGCAGAAGACGGCATACGAGATCTAGTACGGTCTCGTGGGCTCGGAGATGTGTATAAGAGACAGATTCTACGCTGAGGAACGCACGATCAGAACCTGTCAAATCGACGTCTTCGAGTGTTAGAGCATCGTCCCAATGTCGGCCGTATCCAGACCATTCATCGCCGCTGCTGTTTGTCTTGTATTCACCAGCCCACATGAAGTCGGTTGGGTTAAGATAGTTCGCTGAAACGTTCGGCTCGTTGGTACCGTCTGTAGCTCCTCTGGATTGGTTTGATTCGAGGTGCCACATTGAAGCTTGGTCGATGTATTCGTTGAAGACCCAGTTGCATCCAGAGCCGCAACCAGTTGCATCAGCGGCTGTATCGAAGTCGTGAGCGAACACTGTTGTGTTAGAGGAATTTGCTTCATCAACGATCTTCAGTTCAACATCAAGTGTTGCGGATTGAGTTAATGTGTCCATTCCCGTGTTTGTTACGGTGACGTTGATGTCTCGTGTTCCTTCTCCTACAACACCAAAGAATCGATCAACGGGCGATAATTCAATATCAGTTACTGCGATGTCCTTGTTGTCCATTTCGACGACAGTGACGTAATCGTATTGACCGTCCCACCCAAGGTTGTCAATCCAATTTCCAAAGTCGTAAGAAGAGTGGCCTACAACGATATCAGGGGCTGATCTAGCAGTTCCTGCAAGTTGCCCGACGACAGCGATATTCGGTCTGCGGCCTGCCTCGTAGGAAAGAGGCGAGACGTGCCCTCCACTTCCATCTGAAAGCGTAACTTGTACTGTTGTGGGAAAGTTAAGCCAGAACGAGGAGGTTGAGCCACCTGCTGAGTCGGATGTGTTCTGTTGGTACGCAACAGTAGGGTTCACGAAATCAGGTTCGCCGTCTCCGTTTACGTCTGCTACTGTAACATCGTAAGAGATGTATGGGCCAAAGTAGGCGAGTGAACAATCCGTAGAACAAGAAGACCATGTCCCAACTGCAGATGAGGTTCGGTATGTGATATTCTCAAGATTCCCCTGAGTCATTGCGACAGTGTCTATTACGCCATCGTCATCAATGTCTGCGATATCGAATTCTCCGAATGTATTCGCCATGTTAACAACGTGAGATCCTGCTTGAGGAGTTGTCGAGAAGGTGTAGGTTGCTGGGAATTGGTTTGTTTGACAGTTGAACTCGATGACAGTCACGTTGTCATCATTCCCTGGGTTAGTAGTTTGACCCGTTGCGTAATCAACACCTTCGCTTCGAAGGAGCCAAATGTCGTCGTCGTAACACTGACTACCAAGTCCTTGTTGTCCCTCTCCCCAGTCGCCGACTTCGAGGCTTCTGTATGCGTTGGTTGAGGCTGCTCCAAGAGCAGTAACCATAGGCGGTGTACTTTGAGAAATTGGACCCATGTAGGTGACAACCCTTTGGTTTGAGATGTCGCTAAGGAGGTCAAGGATGACGACGTCATCGTTTCCGTCGTCGTTAATGTCTCCTACTGCAAGATCCCATGCGTAGAAGTGAGTGAATCTCTGACCGATGGTGAACGAGTCTACTCCGCAACCATCATTTTCCAGAATCGTCAAGTTCCCTGGCTCTCCAGCTGGCGCACCATTCGCATCTCTCTTGAACGGATTATTTCGTTGGAAAATTGCGATATCTGGTGCTGAATCACCAGTAAATTCACCAACTTCGAGGAATTGTACATTCGAGAACTCATCCCATTCTGCGTTTCGAGAAGTGTTCTTGGAGACCCATACGTCATATCGGTCAGTGAAATCTCCAGTTCCATCATTTGTTAGGACGGAAATTGTGTGCGTACCATCGGTTGCGATGGCCATATCATTGAAACCGTCGCAGTTGAAATCAGCAATGCCGATGTCGATCGGGTCACGGTTTGTAGTATAGTTCCGGGCAGCAGAAGCACTTGCATTTGTTGCGAAGGCAGCGGTTGTCGAAATGACCATTATGAATACGAGAAATACGCTTCGAAGTTTTGCCCCGATTTGGTTCGTCTTAGTTTGCATCAATATCACTCTTCTAAGCCAGCAATACTTCCACTATAACCCCTTTGATGTCCCGCTTCGTGGCATAGAGTGGAATTGTGCCAAAAAAAGGGTGTTTTATTTCTCAACTCAGCCAACGAGGCGAAGGACCCCAACCCACGGCATCTCCGCCGTGAATTTTTACGAGTTTTCCTGCTGCAAATAACGACTCTAACCAAACAGTCAATTCAACACCAGTTCGACTTCCAAGTTTTGAACTTGCGACTTCTTCGATAACTTCTGTGGCCAGAGCTGTTCTCGCACCATCTCTTACAACAAGACGCATTAATTCACGAAGCCAAGCTTCTGCCATTGGGTCGACACTCATTTCCCCTTGGATGGGGCGAGGTTTTTCGAGTTCTGAAAACGCCTCTATGAGTTCGATGACATCATTTTCACCTGGAGGTTCAAGGCCAATTTTTTCTAATTCGGCCTCGATATTCAATGCTCCAATTGGACGCCGAACTGTCGGAATTCTACTCGGGTCAGGCGTTGGACCCATATCCAAAGGCGCCTCAGGTTCAGACTCAACATCGCCTTCTTCAGAAGAAGATTTTGACATCAGTGATTGTGTAAATGCCCCTCCCAAAGGCATTGTTAAGCCAACATCAGAGAGGCCAAGTTCATTGACGATCTGAGCAACCCATTCCTTTTGCCCTTCGATTGTTACGTTGACATCTGTTTCCTCTGAACGGAAAACAAATCGTACGTCTCCTGAGGCCATGGGTTTTCACTCCTTTTCTCTCATTTCAATATGTCGACAAAATCAAGAAGCCAATTGTCGAAGAACGGTATGCAAAATTCCGCCGTTTCGATAGTATTCAACTTCAACAGGCGTATCGAGACGGACGGAGACTTCGAATTGTTGGCTCGTTCCATCTGGATGGTTTGCCGTTACAGTAAGTGATTGAAGGGGTTGAACCTCATCTGTGACAGGTATGCTAAACATTTCAGTTCCGTCAAGACCGAGAGTCTCGTGAGATTCACCTTCAACAAATGTCAAGGGCAAAACACCCATCCCAACGAGATTTGAGCGATGAATTCGTTCAAAAGAGGTAGCGATGACTGCTTTTACACCGAGCAAATACGTTCCTTTAGCAGCCCAATCTCGTGAGGATCCTGTACCGTATTGAGAACCTGCGAGAACGACCATAGGGGCATCACTGTTCATTGCAGCCTCGTAAACCGAAGTTATTTCGCCACTCACATGATCAAGGGCAAAGCCACCCTCTGTTCCAGGAGCCATTTGATTGCGGATTCGAACATTTGCAAACGTACCACGCATCATAATCTCATGGTTACCTCTACGACTTCCAAACGAATTGAAGTCTCCTTGTTCAACATCTCTCTCAATTAACCAACGACCAGCAGGCCCTTCCGCAGGGAATGCTCCTGCAGGCGAAATGTGATCTGTTGTAATCGAATCTCCAAGTTTGAGAAGAACCTTCGCGGAATTGATGGGTTGAATCGGATCCGCTTCAGAAGACAAATCTTGGAAGAAAGACGGGAGTCGGATGTATGTGGAAGCATCTTCCCATGGATAGAGAGGACTTGCTTCAGAAGGAATGGAATCCCATCGAGGTTCATTCATAGCATCAGAATATCGTTGTTTGAACATCTCAGGTGTAATCACCGACCGTGCCTCTGCAATTTCTTCATCGCTTGGCCAAATATCTGAAAGCATGACTGGCATGCCATCCTTTGAAACACCAAGAGGTTCGGTGGTCAAATCTATCTCAAGTGAACCTGCGATAGCATAAGCAACAACAAGTGGCGGTGATGCCAGATAAGAGGCCTTGACCTTACCATGCACACGGCCTTCGAAATTTCGATTACCAGAAATGACGCTTCCGACAATTAGATTTTCGGCGTCGATCGCTGCTTCAATTTCTTCAGGCAATGGGCCCGAATTCCCGATGCATGTTGTGCATCCATAACCAACATTATGGAATCCAAGTGCATTCAAATCTTCATGCAAACCAGTAGCCTCGTAATATTCAGTTACAACTCTGCTACCAGGAGCCAATGATGTCTTGACCCAGGGTTTGACATTCAAACCAAGATTGCGTGCTTTTCGTGCGACAAGCCCGGCGGCGAGCATGACATCTGGATTCGACGTATTCGTACAGGAGGTAATTGCAGCAATAACAACGTCCCCGTGATTGAGGTCATAGATATGGCCGTCTCGCTCAACGATAGCGCCACGGTTCAGATCAGATGGTTCCAAACCATGACCTTGATGTCCAACCTCGTGTGTTAAGGAGTGGACAAAATGCGATTTCATGCTCTTCAAATCAACACGGTCTTGAGGTCGCTTTGGCCCTGCAAGAGCAGGTTCAACGGTGGAAAGATCGAGTTCTAGAACTGCAGTGTAGGATTTCTCAGCATCTTCCGAATTGTACCACAGACCCTGTGCTTTTGCAAATGACTCAACGCCTTGAACAGCTTCTTCATCACGGCCAGTAAGACGGAGATATTCTGTAGTACGCTCATCGACGGGGAAGAATCCGCACGTTGCTCCGTATTCTGGAGCCATGTTTGCAATTGTTGCTCGATCTGCAAGAGAAAGAGCGACCATCCCTTCTCCAAAAAATTCGACGAATTTTCCAACAACACCATGGTTACGAAGAATCTCGACGATTCGAAGTGTCATATCGGTTGCTGTCACGCCGTTGTTGAGGGACCCGATAAGTCGGACACCAACAACGTCTGGAGAAAGCATGTAAATTGGTTGGCCAAGCATGACCGCTTCTGCTTCGATTCCACCAAC
>CAXDRT010000140.1:0-4835 GCA_963991835.1 uncultured euryarchaeote | reverse complement strand
CTGTACGGCATAGCTACAGTGAACCTAACCACAACAACCTACACGATTTGGGCGAACAACAGCGGTGGTTCAACGAGTGCTCAAATCAACATCACCATCCTTGAGCCAATCGTTACATTGGATTACAATCCAGAGAACTTCACGCTGGTTCGAAGCATTGCCATGACCACACTGTATCCAACAGTCACCGGTGGAAACGCTGAGACATGGGGCATCCATCCATCGATTCCAGCAGGACTGAACTTTGTTGATGGTGTTCTTTCGGGTACGCCAACGGTGAACATGACCTCGACGATGTTCACGATTTATGCAAATACAACAGGCGGTTCCACATCGCATACCCTCAACATCACCATCCTTGAGCCTGGTGTTATTTTGGACTACAACCCAGAAAATCAGACCTTGACCCGTGGGGATGCCATGGTGACTATGTCGCCTACGATCACCAATGGAACAGCCGAGACATGGAGTATCGATCCATTGCTCCCATCCGGATTGAATTTCAACAACGGTGTCATTAGCGGAACGCCGACGGTGAACATGACACGCACAACCTTCACCGTCTGGGCCAACACGACGGGTGGAGCAGCATTCCACACCATCAATCTCACAATTCTCGAGTCAGTGGTTACACTGGATTACAATCCAGAAAACCAGACGCTTACTCGTGGTGTTGCTATGGTTACAATGCATCCTATTGTTACAGGTGGCAATGTCAGTGAATGGGGAATATCTCCATCACCTCTTTCTGGATTGACGTTCATTGATGGTGTGTTGTACGGAACACCGCTTGTGAATCAAACAACGCCAATTACGTATACCATCTATGCCAATACAAGCGGAGGAACAACGTCGCATACACTCAACATTACCGTGAATGAACCGATGTTTATGTTCTCATATGTTCCAGAAAACCAAACATTCACCCGCGGTGAAGAACTTTCTTCTTGGTCACCGACTTGGTTCAATTCGGGATACCCTCAATCATGGTCAATAGAACCTGCACTTCCAAATGGTCTTGCGTTTGATAATGGTACTATTTCAGGTATACCTACAGTCAATTCTACTCGCTTACAATACATTGTTTGGGCGAACAACAGTGGCGGTTCATCATCTGCTTCGATCAACATCACCATCAACGAACCAGCTCCTGAGATTAATTACAATCCAGACGACTTAATCTTGACACGTAACACCACAATGTCTGTTTTGCAGCCAACTGTTACTGGTGGAATAATCGATACATGGGAGATTGAACCTTCAATTCCAAATGGACTCAGTTTCATTGAAGGAATCATTAGTGGAACGCCTCTCTCCATACAGAATCGTTCTCAATACACGATATGGGCGAACAACAGTGGCGGTTCAATGGTTGCATACATCAACATCACCGTTCTTGATATCATTCCAGAAATTTCCTACACTCCAGTGAATATGACGTTAACAAATGACACGATGATGAGCGATTGGCTCCCTGTTAATCTCGGTGGACCTATTCTCACATGGTCGATTTCACCACAACTCAGCCCTGGTCTTACGTTCAACGAATCAACAGGATTGATCAACGGAACGCCTACTGAAGTACGCTCTCTCGTCGTATACACTGTTTCTGCAACCAACTCTGGTGGAACTGCAACCACTCAAATCAACATCACAGTTCTCGATCAAGTTCCAATGATTGCATACGTACCGTCTGATTCAGTCCTCCTCAACGATTCAAGTGTTCTTGCTATGCAACCACTTTCCACTGGCGGGGCAGTCATGCTCTACTCCATTACGCCTCAACCTTCTGCGGGTCTGCTCTTCGATACGTCCACGGGTGTATTCAGTGGCGTCCCTACAGAAATCAAGAACCGTACCTTGTATGAGATTACGGCTTCAAACGATGTTGGTTCGATGACTGTTACTGTCAACGTAACGGTTGAAGATTTGGTCTACAATCTCTCACTTGGTCCAATCTATCTGCTCAATAATTCTGAAATGTCCGTGTTTGAGGTAACTTCCTCAATCACTGGTTCAATCTACGTCATCAGTCCTGATTTGCCAACAGGGCTCTTCTTTGGTGAAGACAATGGAACAATTTGGGGAACGCCAACTGTTGTGATTCCGTTAACCAACTTCACCATCCATGCGAACAGCAGTTTGTTCAACGACGTCTTTGAAATCCAACTTGAAGTTCTCGAAGATACGGATTTGGATGGAATGCCGAATCAACTTCCAGTTGATTACAACCCATTGGGCGGTTTGATTGAAGATTTGGATGATGATAATGATGACTTCACAGATCTCATGGAAGGTGATTGTATCTCTGATCCACTCGATGTTACCTCAGTACCGAGTGATCTTGATGGCGACTTCATCTGCAATGAATTGGACGATGACGTCGATGGTGATGGTTTGTTGAACGATGTTGAAACAAACACATCTGCCTACATTGACCAGAACAATACTGGAACCGATTCCTGGAATGCTGATACCGATGGTGATGGCATCTGCGACGGTCCAACATCTCCTGCCTTACCAGTCGATTACTGTGAAGCAGGTCCAGACGCATTCCCGAACGATGCAGCTGCATGGATCGATACAGATAACGATGGAATGCCTGATGACCTAGATGGAACTTCTTCAACAGGATTGATTGAAGATACTGACGACGATAACGACAACTGGACAGATCTCGATGAAGCTGAATGTGGCCCAACCGACTCTAAGGATGCCATGGATACCCCTGTCGACAGCGATGGCGATGGCATCTGCGACTTCAATGAAGTTCTAACCGTCATCTACGGTACTGGTGAGTTCGAGTTCCTTCAAGGACAACGCAACATCTCAGTTCTGCCAATCGTTACAGGAATGACAGTCGATGTATGGACGATTTCACCTTCACTTCCATACGGTCTCTTCTTCGGTGGTCAAACACTTGCACGAACATCGAGTGGAAATGGAACAATTTACGGGGTTCCATTCGTTCCTTTCAACCTGACAATGTACACCGTTACAGCACAAAACACATTGACTGGAAAAACGATGATGACGACGTTTAATCTTTCAATTGCTGAAGATTACGATCTCGATGGATTAGCAAACAATGCAACACGTCTGGGTATCTTTGAAGCAGATTTCGATGACGACGGTGATGGATTCAATGATTCGTTCGAATTGGAATGTGGTGGCGACCCATACAACCGCTCATCTGTTCCAAAGATTGAATCCAATGGTGAGTGTTACACCTTCCGCCAATACGAAGAGGCTCCAGAAAAGAACAAGAATCCGTTCAAGCCAATCTGCTTCCCAATCATCTTCCTCATCCTCGCCTTCATAATCGTGGTTCCGATCATCTTGACACGAAGACAAGAGCGTGTAGGAATCCGTGCAGAACATGTGACTGCATCTCCAGCATTCAAGAGTGGAAGCGGCACTCGAAGTGATCCATTCGTTGTCAAGAGTGCTATTTGTCCATACGATCGTAAAACGAAGAGCACAGAAACCATCCGCGTGATGGAAATGTCTCCAAGGTATGAATCAACGTTTGAGGAGACAAATATTGAAGTAAATTTGAAACGATTTGGAGCGGTTCCATACGGTGGAATTCAAGACGGAATGGGCTTGCTGAGGTCAAATGATGATGGAACACTTCAATTCCAATTCACCTTCGATGGAACCATCAAGCCAAGTCGACACGGCATGGTCTACAAGTCTGAAATGGTTCTCGATGGCGAGACATACTTCGTCTGGCACGTTGAAACAAAAGGGCAGGATCAAAAATAAATCTGCTCTTTTACCGAGTAACAATAATGTAACTCAAATTATATATCCAAGGTTATCGACAAGGAACCATGAGAAATACAATTGTTATCATTTTACTTCTTGCTTTAATGCAGCCAATGCTCACTCATTCAACACTTGACGATGCATCGCTTTCTCCACAGTTGAGTACTGCTGGAAGCGTTGACGTAATCGAAGAGATTGAACCAAACAACGTCAATACTTCTGGACAAGAAGTCTACCCAGGTGATGTCCTGCGAGGCGATGTTGACATGTGGAACGATCAAATTGATCACTTTACTGTCTGGCTTGAATCGGGTCAAACGCTCCTTCTGACTCTTTCTCACGCTTCTGGAGATGGTGTTTCCATGTCTGTATGGGATGGAGAAAACACGCACCTTGGTGCAAGCAATCCAGGTAAAACACGTGATACGATTTTCCTTGGAGAGGAAGAAACCGCTGACGGTGGTCAATTCATCGTCTCAGTAAACGCAACAATGACTGAAGCTGGAGGCGGTGCCTACGTTCTCGAAATCGATGCAGGCTACATGGTGAACTGGTACGCTCCTGAAATTGGATGGAATGCAGCAACAGAGATGTTTGATGCAAAGGGCAACCTGATGTACACGTCATCTCTGACTTCCTACCAATTTGCTGAGGCTGCATCTTCAACTGTTTCCTCTGCTCCAACGTGGACAAACGGAGATTTCTGGAATTTCTCAGTATCAATGCCTGCAATGTTTGGCGTTACGTACGACGAATACAGCCAAATGACTGTAACAGGTTCTGATACTGTATCTGGAAAGGAATGCTATCGAGTTTCTCTTGAAGGGAAAATGACCCTTACCATGGACTTCATGGGCATGACGACAACGACAACTGATGAAGAATCAGGTGTAGCATGTTACGCAAAGGCTGACCTATCGCTTGTTCATGAAAACGTAACAATCACAACAAGCATGGAAATGAGCGGTGGTGGATTTGGTACCATGAGCGAAACCTCAGGGCGAAGTTCTGTCTCTTATACACATCAGACCCAGCCGACGATACTCCATGTGTAGATCTCGGTG
>CAXDRT010000139.1:0-4849 GCA_963991835.1 uncultured euryarchaeote | reverse complement strand
GTCCACGTCGGTGATGAGTATGTAGTCGAAGTAAGCCCAGAGTCGGTTGAAGAAGCAGATATCCAGGCAACTGTTGCAGAAAGAGCATCAAGACACGGTGAAATACGGCAACGAATCGAAGCTCGTCGACGTTCTCAAATGGCAGATATTCGCGCATCTAGTGCACGTATGTGGGAGGAACATGCAGTCAGAGAAGACCTTGTCGAGATCCTTCAGAAAGAAGGACATGGATTGGCAGTTTTTGATGAACCTGCTCAGCCCGAGGCAGGCCATATCTACGGTGCAACATTCATACGTATCGATGATCAACGAGTTCTCAAATATCGCACTGCCCTAGATTCAGGATTTGAAGCGGTCATCTCGAACGAGAAGGTACTCGAGGACAATCCACTTGAACTCCCTCCATTGATTGGACCGGATGGTAATCCTCTGCCACTTCCACTTCCTGGCCCTTCAGGAGCCCTTGCAGCATTGAAAGAAGAGATGGATGAGTGAAGGAGTTTGCCTCATGCATGCTCAATTGAATGATTCCAACTCTCAAAAGAATCTTGCTTTACTTGGATTAATTCTTGTTGGCATTGCACCAACAATTTCAGTTGTAACAGGATTCGCTCTGAAAGCAGGTGTATTCGCAATCATTGTTTTTGTATTCACTAAAGCATGGATGTTTGGCTTGCCCGCAGTGTGGCATTTACGGGTTGAGAAAAACACCATTTCACGTTCGCCAGCATTGAAGGGCGGATGGCTGGTTTCTGCAGGATTAGGAGTTGCAATGGCAGTTGTTATCATGCTTGCATATTTCCTCATAGGAGACTCACTGCTCAGTGAAGATGATCTCAAAGAAATCCTCGATCCATTTGGTTTGACAACACCATGGAAATTTATGCTTGCAATCCTGTTTTGGGTTTTCATCAATTCAGTATTGGAAGAGTATGTCTTCAGATGGTTTATCACATCGAAAATAGAACAACTCGTCTCTGGAAAATGGCTACCGATTCTTCTTTCAGCAGGTGTTTTCACACTGCACCATACCATCGCCTTATCCTTCTTCATCGATCCATTAGGAAATTTCCTAGCATCACTTGGTGTGTTTATTGGAGGTGTCATTTTCTCTTGGATTTACATCGAATATCGAAGCGTATGGGTCGCTTGGGTTGCACACGCAATCGCTGATGTCGCCGTATTTGCAATTGGTTGGCAAATGATTGTTGGATTTTAATCAGCGGTGTTTCCATTCAGCAGATTCTCGATTTAGGAAAGCCTTCACACCAATTTCCTTATCTTCTGTATCGAATAGATTTGCAAATGCTTTTGCTTCTGTAGCAACACCTTGTGTCAATCCTTCATCCAAGGCAGAGCGTAGGGTTTTCTTCGCAACTCGTAGTGTGCTGCTGGATTTTGAGGCGATAAGTGATGCCATATCCATCACTCGTTGGTTGAGATCTTGTGGCTCAGTAACATGATTAATCAAACCGATTTGTTGTGCTTCCTCGGCCCCAATCATCTCTCCTGTCATGATCAGTTCCAATGCCTTGCCATAACCAAGTAACGACACGAGACGCTGCGTACCGCCGTATCCTGGAATAAGTCCTAGATTGATTTCAGGAGTTCCAAACTTTGAGCGATTACTTGCGATACGGATGTCGCAAGAGCATGCAACTTCCAATCCTCCTCCAAGAGCAAATCCATCGACCATTGCGATGGTTGGCTTACTTAGATTCCACAATGCTTCGATTGCGTTATCAGTGAACATGACGGTGATTTCTTCACTTCCTCTTCCAAGGAATTCGGTGATGTCAGCGCCAGCAACGAATGCGTTCGGCTTTGCTCTCTTTCCTTCGAGAGGTGGGAGTGGTTGCGCTCCAGTAACAACAACACAACGCACAAGATCGGTACGTTCCACCCAAGCGACCATGTCCTTAATCGAACTTGTAACGTCAGAATTCAAAGCGTTCAATTTGTTTGGTCTGTTGATGGTGACTACAGCAACAACTGTTCCATCATCACATGATTCAACTGGTACGGTTTCTATCGAAAGAACATCGGATTGGGGAGGCGTCATGATGGTTGGATTGCATGGAGGTTCAAGAGTTCACCGATGGTTCTCTTACCTGCTACAAGCAAGCAATGAAAACCATCTGTTGATTCCAAGGAGCATGGGCGAAGAACGCAAACCACTTGTTCGTGCAGTCGATATGGGGAAGAGGTACGGTGATTTTGTTGCTCTTCATCCACTGAATGTCGAGGTTCACTCCGGTGAATTCTTCGGGGTTTTTGGCCCAAATGGTGCAGGTAAATCCACCTTCATCAAACTCCTCACTGGTCAACTCCGTCCTTCGATTGGACAAATTGAAATTCTTGGAATCGATGCTGAAGATTCGCCTCAGAAATTGAAAGCGAATATTGGAATCGTTCCTGAATCGGAATCACCTCCATCGTTTTTGACACCAGCAGAATTTCTCCAGTTCGTTGCACGTCTCAGAGGCTTAGACAATCTTGAACAAAATGTTGAACATTGGCTTGATTGGTTTGGACTTCAAGAAAAGCGAGATACGATGTGTAAGGATCTTTCTAAGGGACAGCGACAGAAAGTAATGCTCGCTTCAGCTTTTATCCATAAACCCAAATTATTGTTCCTCGATGAACCGTTTGCCAATTTGGACCCAATTTATCAACGAAAATGCAGAGAATGGCTCTTAGATCATGTCGAGGAAGGAGGGACCATTTTCCTTTGTTCTCACGTTCTTGAAATGGCAGAACGAATGTGCAATCGAATGGCGATTATCAATAACGGAAAGGTTTTGGCAGCAGGTACAGTTACCGGTTTGAAAGAAAACGAAAGCGAAACACTCGAAGATGTCTTTATTCGTCTCGTCGGTCATTCCATTGAAGAAGCTGAGCGAAATAACGAGGAAGGAGTCTCCAACGAGGAGGAATGACCATGTCGACAACCACAATCGTCTCTCAAGACTGGGATGAAGTGGTTGCTCGAACGTCAGAGACTACCAAAACATCACTCGGCACAACATCTGCTGATGTGGTTCTGCTCGAGCCTCAACGAGGCTTCGCAGCATTTTCAACCACATTTCGTTACATGTTCAAAGAGGAATGGAGAGAGAACATCGATTTTGCAAAGAAGCGACAAGTGGTTTTGTTCCCACTTCTCTTAGCTTTGGTGACGACGATCACAACGATTGGACTTCAGTTCCTTGTTGGTGATTCCGCAGCACAGTCTTCCCAGATGGATGAAAAATCCTTCACATGGGACCAATTACGATTTGCTTTGCATCTACCCTTACTGATGTTTAGTCTGGGAATGGGGACATTTGCCTTCCGAGGACGAGAAGCAATCTCTCAACGAGATGGCAATAAAAACCACCTTATCGCTGCACCAGCAATTCAGCCTTTGCCAAATTCAATGGCGCATTATGCCTTCTTTGCCAAGGAACTGATGTATTATGCAATGCTGATTCTCACACCAATCATTCTAGGTATGGCAATCGGTATTCTTCTTGGCCAGTTCGATAGCAGTGTTTCGACTCCTCTCAAGTGGTCTTCTTTACCCTGGACATGGATTGCGATGTTTACAACAATCGCTCAAGGTCTTGCAATCTCTTTCCTTGCCTCCTCGCTATGGATGAGAGGTAGGCCCTACACGATTGTCGGGCCCGTTCTTATCGTCGCCTTGGGAATCATGGCAGGAATTGGTGTATTCGATATCGATCTCGGATTATGGGGTCTTGCAATTCAGCGAGAACAGGCACTCTGGATTGTTTTCGCCTCCTTGTTTGGATGCGCACTCTTGGGTCTCGTTTCCTCGTTATTGATTCTTGATGATTTTGAAGCCAAGGTCATTGAGCATGAAGATATGTTCGAGCCAATTTATGCTCGGTTGAAATTTCTAGGTAAGAGCGACGTTCGCCTCCTCGTTGCAAAGGAATTCGTTGATTTACGTCGTTCAGGAGCTCTCAAGAAAATGACAGTTTCCTATTCAATTCCTCTTCTCGTTCTTTTGGGAATGGCATGGCTGGTTGATTTCGCAGAGGCTCCAATTCCAATCAATCTCCTTTCATATGCTCCTTTCCTCGGGTTCTTTGGTTTCAATTTCTACTCATGGTTAACAGCCCTTGACAGTCCTGATTTCATGAACGGATTACCTTTGAGCGTTCCTCAATTAATACGAGCAAAGGTTGTGGTGTATTTCATCGCAACTTCTTGGATTTCCTTCCTCTTCCTCGTCATCATGGCATGGCGACTGGATGAATGGGGTGCGCTCCCGATCGGCCTCATTGTCATGTTTGCTAACTCAATCTACATCGTAGCACTGACAGCGTTCTTGATGGGCCTGCGTCCAAACAAAGCCATTTTTGATGGAGCGATTATGACCTGGTTCTGGATTGGAACAGTTCTACCTTTGCTCGCCTTATTCCTTCTTTCTTTCACTCAAGGAGATACAGAATTCTATCAAAATTGGCTGAGTCAAGTCCAAGAAGATGGGCTCGATGCACAATCCGTTTCGTTTGATAGTGAACAAATGCGACAAGGGTTCTGGGGGATGCTTAGTGTCTCACTCGGATTGATTGGAGCATCTGGTCTTCTGTGGAAACTTATGGACCGACGATGGGGCAAATCAGCCTTTGATAACTAACAACATTGATGAGTCCTCACCATTGCCTTTCCACTATGGGTCGTGTCTTTGCAGTCTGTGGTATGCCCGGTTCAGGAAAGGGTGAATTCGCTCAGGTCCTTTCGAACAATGGTATTCCTGTTCGCTCCATGGGGGACATGGTTCGCGAAGAAGTTACGCGCAGAGAACTCGATGTTGCACCCGAAGTGTTCGGGATTGTAG
>CAXDRT010000138.1:0-5015 GCA_963991835.1 uncultured euryarchaeote | reverse complement strand
CAAACGTCCAGTTCGCCGCAAGAGTGACGACGATTGATGCGAATCACGGTGATGAATGATGTCTGAAGTTGTTGGTGAATCAAATTACGATAGTTTACTCGATTCTTTTAGCCCGCTCAAGAATCGCTTGAATTGGCTTATACTTGCAGTGCCAGTGGCACTGTTTTTTTTCCTCCAAAAGAAACCGGAAATGACGTTTTTGTTTTCAATGATTTCAATCATGCCTTTGGCTTTCCTTATGGGCCATGCTACAGAAGAGATTGCCCTACGGGCGGGTGAGAATCTAGGAGGGTTACTCAATGCAACCTTTGGGAATGCTGTAGAAATTATCATCGCAAGTCTTGCGATCATTACAGCGTTCAGATACCCCGATCAAGCCGAGACAATGATCGTGCTTGTTCAAGCATCATTAATTGGTTCAATTCTCGGTAATTTACTCCTTGTTCTTGGGTTAGCTCTGCTTTGGGGCGGAATTAAATTTAAGATTCAATCGTTCAATCAATCAGCACTTTCCATGAACGGTAGTTTGCTTCTCTTGGCAGTACTCGCCCTCATTATCCCAGCCGCAGCACATCATA
This sequence comes from uncultured euryarchaeote, assembly GCA_963991835.1. Lineage (GTDB taxonomy): Archaea > Thermoplasmatota > Poseidoniia > Poseidoniales > Poseidoniaceae > MGIIa-L2. The sequence goes on along the minus strand of CAXDRT010000138.1, from coordinate 4,437 downwards.
CAGGTTCCAACGTTACCGATGAAAACGTTCTCGAGTTGTCTCGTTATGCTTCTTTGGCTCTTTTGGCAATGTATGGCCTGTCTCTCTTCTTCCAGTTCAAAACGCATTCTGATATTTTCAATTCTTCAGAGGATTCATCTCACCACGAAGAGCCAAAAATGTCGATAAAAAATGCCTGGACTCTTCTGATTATTGCCACTATTATGGTAGGATGTATGGCCGAATTACTGGTCAAGAGTGTTGACGATGCTGCAAGCAAATGGGGAATGCCAACACTCTTCATCGGTGTGATTCTCCTTCCGTTCTTTGGTAACGCTGCTGAGCATTTCACTGCAGTTATCGTTGCAGGAAAAGACAAGATGGATCTCTCTCTCGCTATTGCAATTGGCTCAAGCGTTCAGATCGCAGTATTCGTCGCTCCTCTGATGGTTCTTTTCGCTTGGGTATTGGGTGTTGGGCTCTCATTAGAATTTGGGTTGCTTGAAACTGCAGCGACGTTCATGGGGGTTCTTGTTGCGAATTTCATTCTAAATGACGGGAAAACGAATTGGCTTGAAGGGGCGATGTTACTTGCATGTTATGTCATCCTAGCCCTTTCTTTCCTCCTCATTCCATTTGAAGTCGGGGCTTGATTATGGCATTACTCGGAAGAGGAAAATTTGGAGTAGGATTGACCGGCTTCGCAATTCTTTTTCTTGTTGCTGGAATGATTGGTTTTACCTTCGAAGGAGAAGTCGAAGGTGTTCCAACTCCCAATGCGCCTAATCAAGCGTTCTTTTCAGATGAGCCACTGCCAAGCAACCCATTGGTTGGTTTACTTTCAACTGAGTTGACATTGACATGGGATCGGGATGATGTTTGGATTGGTATCGTCGATGAAGATGAAAAGAATCGTTGTGGCGATATTCCATCGTCCTTTTTTTCGAGCGATATGGGCTGTGATGGAGTGTCGACCAATTTCGTAGCTGGTAGTGCAAGTGCAACTGCCGATGTTGGATTTACATGGGAAATGGAATCTGGAACCTATTTTGCTGCTTTGGGGGCAAAAGACGGCGCTTTAGCAGAGGGTACCGAAGTGACGGTTTACTACGAAGCCCACATTGGCCATTCATTGTTAAGCGTTGTAGTTTCGATATTCGTTCTTGGAATCGGTGCGACACTGATTTACTATGGCCGAGATTGATTACTCGATTCCATCATAATACGTGCTAACTGCAGAATCGAGTTCTTCGATGGTTGCTCTCTCATCAACGGTTTTTGTTTCCCCATTGAGTCGTAATGCTTGTCCATTAACCCACACGTCTAGGCAGTCGCCGCCATTGTAAACAAGATTTGCAAGATGGCGGTTGTTTGAACGGCCAAGAGGATGCATTCGAATATCATCAAGATTCCAAGCAACCCAATCCGTACTTCCCTTTGTTGCAATACTGAAAATATCCTTTGCAGGAAGCAACGTTGAATCCCAGTGATCATGACGTTGGACAAGGCTTGCTAGGCGAGCCTCATGGAGTAGATTGAGCCCATTTCCACTGGATGCAGCGCCGTCAGTACCAATTCTCAAATCAACACCTGCATCTTTGTAAGGAGGATATGAAAGAGTACCGCCGCAGGCTAATTTCATGTTTGAAGATGGGCAATGAACTGCAGTCACATCGTAGTCAGCCATCATTCTGATTTCATTTTTCTTAACCCAAGAAGCATGGGCAAAAATTGTTCCTGGTTGAATAAAATCAATCGATTGCAAATATTCAACAGGATACATTCCAGTTTTTTCTTTACATTCTGCGACTTCTTTTCGGGTTTCACTTACGTGGATGTGAAGACGCCCATTCCTCTTTTCAGCAAGGTCACTTGCTCTTCGTAGAGTATCCTCAGAGCAAAGGTAGACCGAATGAGTTGCGATAGCGTACTGTACAAGATCATCTTCTGAATTGTTAGCGATCAAACCATCGAGTTCAGCTAATGCAGATTGTGCATTTTCATGTGAAGGAAGGGCAGCATCACTAACAGGTCCACCACACAGTCCTCTCAATCCAGCTTTTTCCAAGACATTGCCTGTTACGGCGGGGAAGAAATACATGTCAGCAGCGAAAGTAGAACCTGTACGAATCATTTCTGCAGCACCAGCCTGAGCGCCGATTCGAACGAATTCAGGTGTAATCTTTGCTTCAGTTGGAAATATAGCCTCATCGAGCCATCGGTGAAGCGGAAAACCATCACTAAAGTCACGGGCATTCAATTGCATTGCGAGATGTGTGTGCCAATTTTGTAAAGATCGAGTAATGACTCGATTTGACCCATCAATATCTTCGAGAACATCCTCATCACCGATTGATTCAGACCATGTTCCGTCTTTGTGGAGTAAGAAATCTCCAACATGTTTGGCGAACTGATCATCGTACAAAACCGCGTTTCGATAACGAACGGCAGTATCATCGCCCATGGTCTTCCCTCGTTGTGCTTCTTCATGAGCCTAGTGCTTGAATCGGCAATAGCATGTTATGAATCCTATTCATCTTGAATAAGAGGCGTGATTTCCAATTGGTATCGTTGGGCACTGATCTCGAGTGCTTCAATTCCAGGAAGTGTTCTACCTGCAATGTAATCTAAACAAGCACCACCGCCAGTGGAAACATGGCCCATTTTATTTGCAAGACCACGCTTACTCACCAATGTAGCAGTATGCCCTCCGCCCATGACTGCATATCCATTTGATTCTGCACAAGCGTTGAGCATTTCGATTGTCCCTAAGGCGAAGTCAGGCAATTCAAAGACTCCAGCAGGCCCATTTAGAATGATGGTTCCAGCACTCTTTATTCGCGAAGATAAGGCGAGAATCGATGCAAGTCCCATGTCGAAAAGAGGTGCGTGGATTGGTAAATTTTCGACCTTGATATCGATTCGATTTTCTTCCACATTTGCAGCAACATCAGTTGGTAACACAATCTTATCTCCATGTTGTTGAAGCAAAGCTGTTGCCGACTCAATCGTCGATTCCCAAGCCTCCTGTAATTCATTTTGTAGGAATGAGACGTTTCCTTCTCCGATATTATTTCCCGATAGGTGAATGGCGAGGTTTGCAACTCCACCTGTAAACCAGACTTCGTCAGCAATATTATTTTCAAGCATATTGTGTGCTACTTCGATACTGTCATCGACTTTGATGCCACCGAGAACAGCAACACAAGGCCTGGTTGGAGATTCAAGCGCTTGATCGATTTGCCGAATTTCGTGAGCCATAAGTTCCCCGGCAACACACGGTAAATGGTGTGCAAACCCAACGATGCTTGGGCTTGAACGATGAGCGCATGCAAACGCATCATTCACGAATACGTCCGCAACACTCGCTAAATCTTGAACGAGTTGCGTTTCAGAAAGAGCGAGAGCATCTCCTTTGCGATTCACTTCTTCAGGATCCATTCGAATATTGTTCAACATGAGAATATCGCCTATCTTCATGTCCTCAATAGCTTCCATTGCCTTTGGACCATGTATGTCATCAACCCAACGAATTGCACGTCCCAACAACCGTCCAAGTTCACGAGCATGACCGAGTGTGCTGGTGAAGTCGTTCTTTCCAGGTCTGGATTGATGAGCAATAAGAACAGTTTTTGCCTTTGACAATCGATTCAACGTTGGAAGAATGGCGCGAATTCTCGTATCATCAAGAAATGCCTTGGTTAATGGATCGAGTGGGCTGTTGATATCAACGCGCAAGAGCACAGTCTTGCCTTCGACGTTGATATTGTCCAATGTCAGGACGTTCGCCATGGTTCTTCCAAGCGAACTCAGTTCTTGAGTGATGTGATGGATTTCCGTGTTTGGATTCCAACGCAAGGACTTCATCCTTCCAAAGTAACGATTTTGTTACCAAAGCATATTTTAGAACCATGATACAGCAAATCATATGCGGGTATGGATTGTTGCTAGCGCTTTCTTGGCAGTTTTGCTCTCTCCTATGCTGACGCATCATGCCTCCCTTGAATCGGAATATGATGTCCATTATACGAGTCCAATTCAGACCTCGATTTCACCAAGCAGTGGTTGGAATTCTGGTGGCGAGGAGATTACAATTTCAGGAACTGGCTTTTCTGATCTCGCCTTCTCCAACATAACTGACGATGGAATCAACCACCAATGGGTGGAGACGACAATGGACTATTCTGATCAAGCCGGCCGATACAATGCCGTTGCCGTCGATTCAAATGGCCACATCCACGTCGTGCAAATTAAGGATGAAAGTTACCAAATCCGTCACAGTGTCAATGACGGAACCGGTTGGATTTCGAATGGTATCAACGCTTGTGGTGGCACATATTGTTGGGACATTCACATGGTCATCGATGATAACGACGAGCTTCATGTTGCGTATACAGCGTCTTCCGGTTCTGGAAAAGTCATCTACATGCATTATGATGGAACATCGTGGACAGATAC